>CAZIPD010000088.1:0-1520 GCA_964541175.1 uncultured Pseudomonadales bacterium | reverse complement strand
AAAAAATAAATTGGAAGCCATCCTTGTAGCTTTGATTATCATCGCTGCACTTTTTCTAAGGCTTTACCGTATCAATGAATACATGACTTTCCTTGGAGATGAAGGCAGGGACGTCCGTATCGTCAGGGACTTGATTACCAAAGGCAATCTGGTTTTCATTGGCCCTCAGACCAGTATCGGCAATATGTATCTCGGTCCCCTTTACTACTATATGATGGCCCCATCCCTCTTCATCTCAAACCTCAATCCCGTCGGGCCGGCAATAATGAACGCTCTCCTGGGAACTCTCACCGTATTTCTGACATATTTTCTTGGTAAACGCTGGTTTGGCTCCTCTACGGGATTGATCGCCGCCTTTCTCTTTGCCATATCTCCTGTGGCGATCATCTATTCTCGTTCCTCATGGAACCCAAACCCCATGCCTTTCTTTGCCCTGCTTTCCGTTTGGGCGATTTATGAAACCTGGAAGAATAAAATATTTCATTGGTTGCCGGTTGCCGGTATAGCCTTCGCCGCGGCTTTACAGATGCACTATCTCGGTCTGCTCCTGGCGCCAACTCTGGGAATATTTTGGCTTCTTACCTTACTGGAAATTAAAAAAGACCCTGTACTTGTTGGACTTTTTTGGAAGAAAACCATATGGGCGATCGTCATCTTCCTGGTAATGATGTCACCTCTATTGCTTTTTGATCTAAAACATCAAGGCCAAAATCTTAATGCCTTCAAAGTCTTTTTCTCAAATCGCCAAACCACCATTAACTTAAATCCTGCCCGCTCGGACCGATTCCTCCCTGCGATCCAATCAGTCACCTCGGAGCTTCTCCTGGGTAGACAGATGACATATTCCACCCTGGCCGCCATTATCATCGCCCTTCTCACCATCTGGGCCGTCCTTGGTAAAACAAAAGTCGATCTTAAGGAATTCTTCAAAACAAATCGGGATCCGGCTCTTGTCATTCTCCTCACCTGGATTGGCTTTGGCATACTCGGTCTCGGAATCTACAAACAGCATATCTATGCCCACTACTTTGGCTTTCTCTTCCCCGCAGTCTATCTCCTGGTCGGTTTCCTGATCTCTTTCCTCTGGAAGAAAGATCTTGTTTTTAAAATAGTCTCCTCACTTCTTCTTCTCATCCTCGCCTGGTTTGGGATATTCTACACACCGCTAAAGGATTCACCCAATAGACAGCTCGCCCGTACCGAAGCCGCCGTTGACTTCATTATCAAAGAATCCAATGGGGAACCATTCAACTTCGCTCTTCTGGCAAAACAAAACTACGACGAGTCATATAGATATTTCCTCGAAAACAAAAAGGCTCTTATGCTCAGGGGAGAAGACAAGGTGACCGAGCAACTCTTCGTTATCTGCGAAGACGGAGATAAGTGCGCACCCGAAGGACACGACAACTATCAAATTGCTATGTTTGGCATCGCCAAGATAGATAAAGAATGGCCACTGGACCACCTGAAGATTTATCGATTAGTCCATTACCGATGATCACTACTCCTCAGCTTTTTGT
>CAZIPD010000087.1:0-1562 GCA_964541175.1 uncultured Pseudomonadales bacterium | reverse complement strand
GCCAATCAAAGCTTCTGGCTGGACGAAGGCGCATCAATAGAGATCGCCTCAACTCCTCTAATTAATTTTGTCGCCAAAATGGCCGGGGATTTCCACCCTCCACTCTTTTACCTCCTCTTAAAATCCTGGTTACCGATTGCCGGCCACTCGGAATGGCTCATCAGACTCCCCTTTATTCTCATCGGCACCGCCACCATCCCGGCAATATATCTTCTGATAAAGGAGCTCTTCGCGGATAAGAATGAGATGGCATCTCGTCTAACGCTAATCCTCTTTTGTATCAGCCCCTTCCATATCTATTACTCCCAAGAACTCAGGATGTATTCTCTCAGTGCCCTCCTTACGGTTCTTTCTTGGATATACCTCATCCGTTCCCAAAGGCAGTCCCATCCAAAATACTTAGTTTTCCTAACACTCCTAAACGCCCTCAATTTATATACCTTCTACGGCGCCTTCTTCAATCTGGTCGCCCAAATGATCTATGTCATCTTCTCCAAGAAAAAGATACTCTCCACACTTGCCTCTCTCGCATCATCGGTCATATTTTTCTTACCCTGGATCCCCACGCTACTGGTACAAATGGATAATGGAGGATATCTCAAAACCGCACTTCCCGGCTGGCAAGTTCTCTCCGGCACTCTTACCCTCAAGTCTCTCGTCCTCATCCCCCTTAAATTATTGTTTGGCAGAATTACCTTCACCCCCAAGATCCTCTACTATTCCCTGGCCGGAACCGTCACCGCCATCTATCTCGCCCTGGCCACCTTCGGTGTTATGAAAGAAAAGAAAACAAGAGCCTTGCTTCTTTGGGTAGTCGTTCCGCTTTTAATTTCCTCGCTCATAAGTCTCAAAACACCGGTTCTCGGTTACTGGAGATTTCTCTTCATCCTCCCGGCTCTGATCTCACTGACCGCCATCGGCCTCTCCAAATTTTCTCTCTCTGTAGGAGGGGTCACCTTCTGGATCCTCATTTTTCTCACTCTTCTCCCTACCTTTATCTACTGGGGGACAAGAGAGAATCAGCGAGAAGATTGGCGAAAGCTTTCGTCATACATAAACAAACCTCAGACCCTTATTGTTGTAAATTTTCCCCAAGCCTTTGCCCCCTTGAAATTCTATTACCCCCAAGCCGAGTACTACTATACTCAAAGATCCTTGGGTATGCCGCGGCTGGACCTGGACCAAACAATTCGTGCTAGGGTAGTTGGAAAAACCAGGATCTACCTCCTGGACTACCTCTCCGACCTGACCGATCCCAACAGGATCGCCCAAAAAGGCATCGAAAGCGCAGGGTTCACACAAGTAAGTGAAAAGTCGTTTAGCAATCTCGGAGTGGTCTTTGAATACGCTCCACCCAGTGAGAACCGCTAACGTTTCGGAAGTATAATAAAACAGTCTGCCCAAACTTATGAAGATCGGAATTGATATCTCCCAGAGCCTCTACGGCACAGGTGTTTCCGTATATACCAAGAATCTAGTTGCCAGCCTGATCAAATTACACCCTGAGGATGAATTTATCCTTTTTGGAGGATCTCTGCGAAGAAGAGAAGAGCTGACAAAGC
>CAZIPD010000086.1:0-1593 GCA_964541175.1 uncultured Pseudomonadales bacterium | reverse complement strand
CAAGTGCGATGTTCCCGGAGCTTAAGGAAATCGGTGAGTGGATAAAGGGGGATGATGTGATATTGGATTCCGAGGCAGTAGGGATCGATCCGAAAACACAAAAGGTAATGTCGTTTCAGATGACTATTACGAGGAAGAGAAAACATGGGATAGAGGAAACATCCAAGACGGTGCCATTGAGATTCTTTGTCTTTGATATTTTGGAGATGGATGGGGAGAGCTTGATAGAAAAGCCGTATTTTGAAAGGAGAGAAATATTATCGAAAATAATAAAGCCGAACAGAATAATCGTCCCGATGAATATGTAAGAGCCGATGACCCTTCTGAGGTAGAAAAGATGCACGGACAATATTTGAAGGAAGGGTTCGAGGGGGCGGTGATAAAGAAATGGGACGGAACATATTTACCGGGAAGACAAGGTTGGAACTGGGTAAAAATTAAAGAGGCCGAGGGAACAACGGGGAAACTTTCAGATACCTTTGATCTGGTGGTGATGGGTTACTACTACGGCAGAGGAAAGAGAACCGGATTTGGAATAGGGGCGTTTTTAACGGGAGTCAGAAAGGGTGATAGATGGGTATCCATTGCGAAGATCGGAACCGGACTGAGCGATGAAGATTTTAGAGAGTTGAAGAAGAAACTGGAAAAGTATGTCGTTGATGAAATGCCTAAAGATTATGACGTCTCCGGAAGTTTGGTGGCCGATGTTTGGGTGGAGCCCGAGATCGTGGTAGAGATCGCTGCCGATGAGTTGACGAAAAGTCCTGTTCATGCGGGAGGCTTGGCTTTAAGATTCCCCCGCCTGATCAAATTTAGAGACGACAAGGGACCCTCCCAATCGACAACTTGGAAAGAAGTAGAGGAGATTGCCAGGTTATCAAAGGTCTCGTAGAATATAGAAATGGAAGTTTTGAAAAAAATCATCGATTTGTTTTTACATGTGGATAAGAATTTGGCGGTCATCATCTCCCAGTACGGAATGTTGACTTACGGAATTCTTTTCTTGGTCGTGTTCATGGAGACAGGGCTGGTGGTAACCCCATTCCTTCCCGGGGATTCGCTTTTGTTCGCCTCAGGGGCGTTGGCGGCGATGGGTTCGTTCCAAATTTGGATCCTCTATCTATTGATGTTGGCAGCCGCCATTATCGGTGACACAGTAAATTATTGGATCGGGGACTATTTAGGTAAGGAAGTATTTGAGAAAAACAGTAAAATTTTTAAGAAAGAATATTTGGATGAGGCAGAGGAGTTTTATGCGAAACATGGAGGGAAGGCGATAGTGTTTGCCCGCTTTGTACCAATAGTGAGAACATTCGCTCCTTTTGTGGCCGGGGTTTCAAAGATGAGCTATAAACATTTCATTGCTTATAACGTCATTGGAGGATTTGCCTGGGTTACTATGTTCTTGTTCGGTGGATTCTTGTTCGGGAACATTCCTTTAGTGAAGGAGAATTTTCATTATGTGGTGGTGGTGATTGTGCTGATAAGTGTGGTGCCGATCTTTTGGGAAGGAGCAAAAAGGAGAAGGAAGAAATCAGTGACGGGGTAAACTGTGATTAAATGAATCTATGTTGGCGAATTTTTTGATTGGTA
>CAZIPD010000085.1:0-1631 GCA_964541175.1 uncultured Pseudomonadales bacterium | reverse complement strand
GAAAAAAGCCGAAGGACCTATTCTGAAGCTCTTAAATTCCTTATATAAATACGCCGTTGCCGCGTTATTTATATTTATCCCTCTGTATCCCAAGTTCCCGCTTTTCAACGTTCCCTTCACCTATGTCGCCATTCGTGCCGAGGACTTCTTCATAGCAGCCACACTCGGTCTCCTGCTCCTAAAGTTAATAGCCGAGAGAAGGGTTAAGCTCCCCACGATCACTCCTCAGATAGCGATTTTCTTTTTCGTCGGTTTGGTTTCCACTATTTCTGCCATTCTGGTTACCAAGAACGTAGAGCCACTACTTGTCATACTTCATTTCCTCCGTCGCATCGAATACATCGTCGTGTTCTTCCTGGTTTACTTTGCCGGTAGAAAAGATAAAGATCGCTTCTTCTATCTCGAACTGATCCTCCTCCCGGCGATCGGTGTTTTTGCCTACGGAATTGCTCAGTTATATTTTCAAGCCCCCGTCATCTCCACCATGGATAGTGAAGCCAGCAAGGGATTGGCCCTCACTCTTCGTCCGGGAGTGACACTTTCCAGCACCTTTGCCGGACACTACGATCTGGCGGTCTATCTTTCAATGATGATGATCTTCCTCTCGGCAATTTCTGCCAGCCTGAACTCCTGGATTAAACGTCTCCCGTTTATAGCGGCATTTTCTGCTCTGTTGTGGTTGTTCATGCAAACCGGATCAAGGATAAGTCTTGCGGGACTGGTGGTCGCAGTGATCCTTGTCACTATGATCTACCGCAGATACCTTCTTGGTTTTGTCCTCCTCTTGATCATTGGAGTAGGTGTAGCCACCTCCCCGGCCATTCTAATGCGCTTCAAGAGTATCCTAAACGTCTTCGTCAGTCAAACTCCAACTACCATGATCGGTCAAGTCATGGCACAAACACCGACCCCCACACCCACACCGACTCCCATCCCGACTCCAACTCCGGAAGAACTCCGTCCGATCCAAGAAGATCGCTCCACCAGTATCCGTTTCGATGTCGAATGGCCACGTGCTATCCGCTCTCTATACAAGAATCCCTTTCTCGGTACCGGTTACTCCTCACTGACCATTGCCACCGACAACGACTATCTCCGAGCTCTCGGAGAAACTGGTGTTCTGGGATTCCTCTCCTTCATCGCGGTTCTGATCGGTCTATTCAAAGCCCTCCGCCACAGACTTTCCCACAATGGATTTGATAAGGTGATAGCCGTTTCTTCTCTTGGTGTTTTTGTCTTCTTCTTAATTACCGCTGTCTTTCTCGATGTTTTTGAGGCGAGTAAGATCGCCATTCTATTCTGGGCTTTTATGGGGTTAGCAATCAGCCCTCAAAAAACATGAACAAAACAAAAATTTTCCTGGTCTCGTTAGTCATCATACTCGGAGCGGTTGTCCGGTTGTATAGGATCAACAATCCCATCGCCGACTGGCATTCTTTCCGTCAAGCCGATACTGCCTCCGTCACTCGCAACTTTGTCGAGAAAGGTGTCAACATGTTGGTTCCCACATATCACGATTTCTCAAATATCCAGTCCGGTAAAGACAATCCCAATGGCTATCGCATGGTGGAGTTCCCCCTTTACAACCTCCTTCACTACGTCACCCTCACCGCCCTTCCTCAACTGGGAAT
>CAZIPD010000084.1:0-1642 GCA_964541175.1 uncultured Pseudomonadales bacterium | reverse complement strand
ACAGTCAAACAGCCAAACAGAGGTCAAAGAGCAAAAAGAAGCAAAACTGGCGTTTGTTTTTGATGTCCCAAGTCTTGTTGGTAAGAATGTCGATGAGATCAAAAAAGATCTCAATTCCTATAAAAAGAAGGCTTCGGAACCAACTTCAGATCAAATAAAGTTGGGAGTTAAAGAATGGGAGGTTGAGTTTGAGAAGGACGGAAAGAGCCTATTGGTGACGTACGACATCGCGACTAAAAGGGTTAAGGACTTCTTTATTAGTTCTGATGATCCTTCTGGGAAGACTAAGGACAAAAATCACCTACTGGAACTTGGAAATCTCAAAGAGAACGATTCAAGATATAAAGTTGAATTTGTTAAAACTCTTAAAGATCCTTCATTCTTTACAGGAGTGAAAGTAAGCCCGACTCTAAAATATGAATATGAAATACTCTCACGAGTTGAAGGCAAAATAGATGAGACTATTAGTATTCTAATCAAAGTTGGAGAAGTTGATCCAAAAGGAATCGCTACTGAGGTTCAGAAAAGTTGTAAAAAGCAATGCAACATAACTCTCCTTGATGATAAAAAAGCATTCGAGTTGGATGCTGAATATACGAATAAGATGATGAGTTACGACGTAACCGTAGCTGAAAGAGAAGCTTGGAAGAAAAAGAATACAGTTTTCTTAGCTGATCATCTAGTTGCAACTGTCGGATACAGTTTTGGACCTTACGCAGAATATCCGCTTAAGGACTCTTATTACAGAGAGCTTAAGGGCGAGAAATAGATTACAGCAGAAAGATCGAGAGGTCTTTCTGTTGTGCCTAGAACTTCATGTCGAGCATTCCAGCTGTGATAGGCTTTGATAGGTCTCTGTATTCTCCAAACATGTCCATTCCCCAGTGTGAGACTGGTGGCCTTGGTGGCCCAGCGGATTTGTAGGTCGGTCTATCTGATTCCAGAATTTTCAAAATAATGATAGTAAACGCATCAACTAGATCGTCATGTTTTTCTATACCAAAATTGACGATTTGGCTTATTAGACCTTCTGCTCCATGACGAGGGAACAAAACCTTTCCTTGCCTAATGTAGGGAGTGGCCATCTCTAATCTCGTCTGTTTATTCATTCCAGAAATCGGTACGGCTTCGGCCATTACTTTTTCGAGGGTCAGTTGTTGGACTAAAGAAACCTGATAATTTACGTTTTCTACATAAGCCGTGGGCACTCTTTTGAAATCTTGATTTAATAGATTACAAACTCGTTTGATTTCTACGATAGTATCGGTGAAATTAAGCCGTTTGTTTACAATGTATGGCAAGATATATATTTTTAAATCGTCACCATATCCAGTCACAACAAAGGGGACAAGGGCTGTAAAATCTGCGGTACTTTTTTCTGAGATGGCAAGATCCACACCTATCCCAAGTAACCAATAATTTCGCAGGTCTGGTAACTCATCGTAATACTTTGGCCAGTCTCTTTGGACGATTCGGTTGGCATCGGAGATAAATTTCAATAAATATTCTCGATACCATGCCGATTCATCAGCCACCTGTCGTCTCTTAGTTTCGATGTGCATCATAGACGGATATTTGCCCGGCCAAGCGATATTGTCGTTTTTATCTAAAAGAGGATATTCCCGATAAACTCCATCCATCT
>CAZIPD010000083.1:0-1694 GCA_964541175.1 uncultured Pseudomonadales bacterium | reverse complement strand
ATCTTTGGCTGAATAGGTTGTATTAGGCATATTAAATTAAAAAGCGACTCAGGGTACGCGGGTCCATTCTATAGTAGTAGGACTTGGTTGACAAGCACTAATGAATGCCTGTCTATTATACCTTTTTAATATAAATCCCGCCTATTTGGCGGGATGTTGCGTTTCTATTCGGTGAGGGTGATTTCTCCAAGATAGACGAGAGGTTCGTACCAAGAGTTATCGACTACCTGGGCGTAAAAGATATGAGGGAGAGTGCCGTCTTTTGGCTGAGAAATGATCAGTCTGCCGTATTCAATTTCTCCCATGATGAGGCTAACTTGGGCGTGAGGATCGTAGTCGACGAGTTTGTCTTGAATGAGAGCCGATTGGATGGTCAGCCAATTCTCATCAGTGACATATATCTTTACAGGTTGACCTTTAAGCTCGCCGTCATGACATTTTTTGGCAAGAGAGAGATCTATTGAGAACATTTTTCCTCCTTAGCGGAAAGTCAAGGAACTGGTTGCCGTAGATGTTAAATCACTATCCTTAGAAAAGCAACATTTTTGAGGCGATCCCCTATTAACGGGTGTTAGGTAATATGTGAGGTAGAATTTGGATATGTTGCCGAGAATAGTGGTTTGGAGGGGAGAAAATAGAGAGGAGTTACACCGACATCTAAATATTGAGGTGAGCAATTTGATCATTTATGAAGGGTCAGAAGCAAACGTCGTTGATTTTAGAAGATGGATAAATGCCGCCATGGAAACTTTAGGAACCAGGTCGGAATATGCGGGAATTATTTGGGACGCTCACAAATTGAGTTGGGAATGCCAGGCCGTACTATTAAAACCCCTGGAGGAGTTGGACAAGGCGAATATAGTGTTGGTAACCGAGGCGGAGAATTTGTTGGCAGAAACGGTGTTGTCGAGGTGTGTGATAGAGAGGGTCGGGACAACCGAGAAGAGCAAGGAAGGATATTGGGCAAGGGTGATGAGCGCGTGGAAGGGTGGACCTGCCGGATGTATGGCGCTGTCTGATGAGCTGACTCAAGAGGAGGCTTTGGAGCTTTCCGAGGAGGTAACTATGAAGATCCGGGAAATGATGCGAGACAAAGTCAATCCCAAAAGGGTGGAGGTCCTTAAGGGAGCTTTAGGGCTAATGGAAGAGATGAGAAGAAAAAATTTGAATGTCAAACTTTGTGTCGGTGAGTTTCTGTTAAAGGGATGGAGAGCGGCAAAAACTTGAAGTTTAGGCGAATTTTTGCCATAGTGTAGATACATGGACTATCAGGAAGAGGCTCTGATCAACACGCTCATTGCCGACGGAAAACTAACGAAAGAGCAGTATGATTCACTAAAGATCGAGTCACTTACCATGGGAAAGAGCGTGATGCAGCTTCTCAGTGATAAGAGAATTATCAAGGATGAGGACATTGCCAGGGCCAAGGCGAAGTTTTTGAATATCCCCTTCTTCGCCGAGACGAAGATAACCGTCAGCCCTGATCTGTTATCCCTTATTAATATCGATCTGGCAAAAACATACAGGGTGATGCCTTTGAGCCTTGATAAGGCGGTCGGTGAGATGACCCTGGCGATGGAGAAGCCCGAGGATCTTTCGGTCGTTGATTTTTTTCAGAAAAGAACCGGATTTCGGGTGAAGTCGGTGATGACTTCCAAAGAAAACCTGGAGAATCTTATCAATACTACATATAG
>CAZIPD010000082.1:0-1708 GCA_964541175.1 uncultured Pseudomonadales bacterium | reverse complement strand
ATCGACTGTCTCTCCGACCCTGCAATGAAAGATTCTCGTATCGTCATCGCTGCCCTGGAACCATTAAGTCAGCTCCTTAACCGTGATCATCTGCTATCACCGGAAACCATCTCCATACCTGCCATCTTCGGAGACGCCAACACCCTTCTCGCCTTTAGCCCTAAACATTTTCATTTGGAGAACAAAACCGTCCTCATCCAACCGGATGGAGGGGTAATAAAAATCCAAAGTCTCTACGACTTTAAAAATACCCCTTCTGACCCAACATCAATTCCCTCTCACTACCGCTTCCAAAATCAAGGAGAATCAATATTCCATCACTCGACCAACGGTGCCTTCCTCGACATCCCTTACCCGGTCAATGGCTCCACCATCTCTATGGACGGTATGAAAACTGGGTTCTTTTTTGGTGACCAGACCATGGCAGTGATGGCGCAACTGCTCAATGAATATGGCAACCTGAATTTACTAAAAGAGCTGGGGAATAAAAATGTCATCCTCCATCCCGCAAGCAAACCGGTGGTCGATCGAATAGCCAAACTTCTTCGTCGTAGTCCTCAAAGATACCTCGACACACCGGAGCTGTCTTTCCTTATGGACAAAGCCAGACAATCCAATAGTAGCTCCGCCACCACTCTAAACCGTTGGCGGTACATGATCCAGAATGACCTGATAGACCCCCAACTCCCCATGTTCTGGATCGCCCCGGGGATCGGCTCCGCTATTGCCGGAGCTATTGGCTGGATCCAACCTTGACCACATCAGCTTCTCCGGCATCTCTGTTATCCGGTTTATGTACAATTTCAGGTAGAATTATCACATATGGAAAACAAGATCCCACCAACCGACACAAAGACAGTAGCTGAACCTCTCTCACCGGTTACCAAACCACCATTTCATCTCAGCAAAACTGTAATTGCCCTCCTCATTACCCTAGCAGTAGTCCTGACCATAGTCGGCTTTCTCCTCCTAAGGCGCCTGGTCACTACCCCAACACAGGAAAACTTATCGGACTCATCAGCGGCATACTCTCCGGCTCCGATCACCCTGCAAGTTGATACCACGGACTGGCTCACATACACTGATAATGAAGCGGGGTTCACCTTTAAATACCCCAGGTCGGTACTTATCAATGAAGAGACAAAGAACTCTACCGAACTGGTAATGTCCGTTTCCTCGGAAAAGCTTTCCGATATCCCGGAAGACCTTCCTCTTTCAATGGGTCGCCAGGATGCTCTTAAGCAAAAATCCGATCTGGTTCAAATGGACGGAACAAATATCAGAAAAGTCGGCGATCTAAATGGTCAGATCTCAACTACATATTCCCAATTTGAGGTCTGTAGTGTCACCTTTTCCAAGAAATTCTCCTTTTATCCTGGAGAATATCGTGTCATCCTCACCCTCTCCGGTCCCAAAGAAAAAATAATGTCTGAAATGCCTGGATTCTTCACGGTTGATCCTGCAAACTGCGGTACAAACCTTATGTGGAATCAGGAGAACAAATCGGACTTTGAAACCACACTGGCTAATCTACAAGGTATAGGTATCGCCCAAAATTGGTATAACTATTTCTACCTGATCGTCAACACCCTCCAGTTACTTACGCCTTCTCCACAGTAGAAGGAACTCAACACAAATTGGGGGTGCGGATTCAAGCTACAAATAAACAAACGGCCCATCTGATTTCTCAGACAGGCTGCTGTTCAAT
>CAZIPD010000081.1:0-1715 GCA_964541175.1 uncultured Pseudomonadales bacterium | reverse complement strand
TGGGGAAGTGCTCGGTGGTGGAGTGATCAAGTAGTTTTGTAGTATGGGGAGAGATCGGGGAAAAAAGAGTTGGATCCGGATATATATTTAAGATGTGAAGAAAAAGGTATTTGATTATTTAATTGTGGGTGCAGGGCCGGCAGGAATGTTCGCGTGTTTTGAACTATTGAAAAAGGTGAAAGGGGAAAAGATCGCCTTGATCGATATGGGTCATAGACTGGAGAAGAGAACTCCGGATGAGGTAATGACCGGATTCGGTGGGGCGGGGACTTACTCCGATGGAAAGCTACATTACACGCCAAAACTTTCTCATGAGAGGACTTTCCATTTGATCGCACCAGAAGATTATCAAAAGATACTTGATCAAGTGGAGAAGATACTGGCCGATTTTGGCGTTGACTCCGAGTACTATCCAAAAAATGTCGATGAGGTGGAGAGCATGATAGAAGAGGCCGAGAGAAATGATGTCGAGCTGGTCGTGAGGAGAGCGCAACACGTGGGGACCGACAAGTTGAAGGAAGTGGTGGGGAATTTTCAGAAGTATTTGCTTGACAGGGGGGTGAACTTGTTTGACATGACCGAGGTGACAGATCTGTTGGTTGTGAAAGGGAGTGTGGTGGGGGTGATCGACTCGAAGAAAAAGAAATATTATTCAAAAAAGATCCTCTTGGCACCCGGAAGGGTGAACGCCGCTTGGTTACAGAATATCGGAAAGAAGTATGGAATTGAGTATGAATATGACATGGTTGAGATCGGGGTCAGGGTAGAGTTTCCCAGATCGGTAATGAAAAGGTATGCCAGAGCACTTTACGAAGTGGTGTTAAAGGTGAGGACAAAAACCTTTGATGATGTGATGAGGACTTTTTGCTCTTGTCCAAACGGATATGTAGCCTTGGAGAGATATCCTGAATACATTTGTGTCAACGGACATTCTTTGTCCGATCATGGTTCTCTAAACTCTAATTTCGCTTTTTTATGTGAGGTGCACTTGACCAAGCCAGTGGAGAACTCGATCGCTTATGCGGAATCAATCGCTAAACTGGCGACCACTATCGGGGGAGGAAAACCTATCCTCCAGAGATTGAAGGATCTGAGGAGGGGGAGAAGAAGCACTTGGTCGCGTTTGGATAAATCGATCATTCGGCCATCTCTTAAAGATGTCACCCCGGGAGATATTTCGATGGCGCTGCCTCATAGGATCGTAGTGAATATTCTTGAAGGGCTGGAGAAACTGGATAGTGTAATGCCGGGAATAAATTCGGGATCGACGCTGTTATATGCTCCGGAAGTGAAGCTAAGGTCATCAAAGGTGGCGACCAATGCCGATATGCTTTCGACATTGAAAAATGTATACGTGGCCGGGGATGCGTCCGGACTATCGGGATCGATAACGGGAGCGGCAGCGACGGGTATAATGGCCGCCAGAGGGATGTTGAAGAAGTGAGATAATGGGGATATGGAAAAGAAATCACCCTTTCAAACAGAAGAGGTCGTGTCCAGTCCAGGAGTTGTTGTGGAACCGAAAAAGCCATCAAATAGAAGGGGATTTGTTTTGGCAATATCGGCATATATTTTGGTTTTGGTTGGGGCTGTGGCCGCGTACTTTGTACTTCAGGGAGGGGGGAGTGTAGGTCTGCCGATCCAGTTGGCGAGTGAGAAGAAAGAGATAGTCGTAGTGGAAAAAACATGGATAAATTGTAGTGATGTAAGAAAGA
>CAZIPD010000080.1:0-1753 GCA_964541175.1 uncultured Pseudomonadales bacterium | reverse complement strand
CTTCATAGTCCCGGCCAAGACCACCGATACCATCCATGTTGAAGTACATACTGATAGTGGCTTGATCATTGGTGAGTTTTACGGCTTCGTTAATGATGTTCCCGTTAACGTTGTCACCCGGGGTTGAGGCCAACTTCCATGATGGAGAGTATTTAAAGGATATTTTTTGTGCCGGACTGGTAAATAAACTCCAATCTGCCGTGGGGTCAAGGGTAGGGGTTGGGGTTACTTCGGGAGAAGCTGTCGGAGATGTTGTAGGAGATGTAGTGGGCAAAGCGACGATCTGTTTTGATTGAAGGGGAGAGTAGTTTTGGAAAGCCCAAAGTCCGGTTGCGCCTAGAAGAATACCGACGAGCAGGAAAAATATGGGAGGCAGAGAATGCTTGTTTGTTACCGGAGAGGTAACTTGATGGAGAGCACCTGATACTTGAGCGTTAGATGAGTCGAGATTTGTTTGATCCATAATTCAATATTACCATTTATATTTCTTAAGTCCGAAAAATTGACATTGATTTTGATTGTCGCGACCGATGAAAAGTGTAAGAAATATTGGTCGATTCGTCGGTTTTTGTCATAAAAAACCCAGCTAATGCTGGGTTGCTTTCTGACGGACGGCTTCCTGGAGTCTTTTGTGCAAATTCCGGAAGCTTTGAGAGTTATCGACTTGTTCGATATCGATGAAATTTGGCTCGTGGAATGATTCTTTGTCGAGTGACAGCAAGACAGTGTCACCGACCAATTTCCATTTCAGAAACAGACCCCGGTCGTGACCAACACAGATAATGTATGTTCCTGGCCATTCGGGCCAAATCGACCCTATGGCGTGGAGTGATTCGGGTGTTTTACCTGTTAGCTGAAGAGTATTGCTAGATGTAAAAAACCCTCCATAAGCAAAGACTGGTCCTTTTGCCGAGAGTTTGTTTAGGAATGAGAGCAATGTTTGTTCTACCTGAAGTTGTCTCTCCACTTTTCCTCCTTCAATGTGCTTAGATTTGTGGTGAGTATATCATTTTTAGGTACATATTGGAGACGTTAAGTAAATTTGTGTTGAGGTCGTATAAAAATGCTGACGATTTCGGCAAGAACGAGAAGTAAAAAGGTGTTTATATACAATTTATAAAAAACCCTCCGTTATCGGAGGGTTAGGAGACTACATATCATCGTAATGGGCAAGGATCGCCATGAGAAGCAGCCAGACAATAAAACCCAGGGCGCAAAATATGATGCCATCAATGAGTTTCTCGGCTGGAGTTGGAATGAAGGTGATCTGACCAGGCTCCAGGCTGTAGATATCGACAGCCCCCTCCAAGTTCCAGGTCCCCTCGATCGAGCTTACCGGGTAGTAATAACTACCCCTTTCTTCGCCGATCTCGGGTTCTTTGTATTTGGACTGAAGGACGGTCTCGCCACTGGTTAGGGCGAAGTAATGGTCGTCCTCAAGGACGTACATGTCGCCGTTGAGTTTAGCGGCATAGCCGCTGTGCCAGTTGACGATCTCGTGTGGCCCGATGGGCAGGGTTTTCGGTCGGTTTTGATTTCCGATAACGAGAATTGTGCCAAAAATGACCAGAACTGTGATGGAGATAAAGAAATAGAACGTCGAATTTTTGTTCAAGATATCCTCCTGTGGTTTTGGGGGGTTAAAGAGCTAGATTCCTGTGTACTATAAGACTATAGCCTCGGAAAGTCAAGGAGAGGCGGTTTGTGGCCAGGGTGCGTAAAATATGCTAAAATATCCAGGTCGAAAAGACAA
>CAZIPD010000079.1:0-1834 GCA_964541175.1 uncultured Pseudomonadales bacterium | reverse complement strand
CATCATCAAGAGCAAGATAGATCCTGCCATTCTCTGCCAAAAAATCTCGGGAAAGATCAT
The DNA here is from genome assembly GCA_964541175.1 of uncultured Pseudomonadales bacterium. Lineage (GTDB taxonomy): Bacteria > Patescibacteriota > Microgenomatia > UBA1400 > MFAQ01 > CAIQPO01. The sequence goes on along the minus strand of CAZIPD010000079.1, from coordinate 1,774 downwards.
CAGGAGATTACTGTCCCATGGGAAAGCCCAATTTCCCTGGGGGAAAAATACCTTATGGAAAAGAACGAAAAAGGACTCCCAGCCAACGATCGCCGTTAATCCGATCACTGCTGTTATTATTATCCCCACCTTTACACTTATCCAAATCGTCTCTTCGGACAAATTCATCCTCATAGAAAACAAAGCGATACTTAATAGCAGCCATAATATTTTTACTCCATAAAGCAATTGGTTTACGTCCCCAAGGTGTGAGACCTCGTTTTCGGTAAATAACTTTTTTCCCTCACTAAGCTCCATAAAGCTCAACTCGGCATCCACCATCTCACCCCTTCCCCCGATGATCCTGGTCACCTGGACTGCTCTGGCACAATTACTCGTACACACAAAAGAGACCATTTTGGGTAGCGAAACAATGATCACGCTACTCATTACGATCCACAACCATAATGATATTCCGACTAATATTTTCATTTTTACACCCCTTCCGCTACCGCAGTGTTGGCAGGCTCCCTGCCTAGGACCTCTGTTAATAGTTGCTCCGGCGATTCTTCCGGAAGATCCATTCCAAATCTCTCCCTTATTATTCTCGCCAGTAATCTCCCCAAAGAATAGACAGCCATAAAATCTTGCCGGTTCATTACCGGCGCTTCATTAATTCTGTCTATTGTTGACTGATATTCCTCCCTCTTCTCTTCGGTCAATCCTCCACTCAAGACCCTCTCCTCCAACTCCTTTTTGAGTTTGGGATTGTTTTTCCCCTCAGCGATTATTTTGTTCAGCAAGCTGACTCGATCTTTAATGACGGGAATGTTTTCCTCCCCGACAAGTCTTTGTACAGTCTCCTCATAGGGCTTTGAAAGATCACCCATTCCGAAAATTGAAATTGCCGGGATTTGGAATTTAGACAGGTTATTTGCTCTATACGGGTTCAGTACCTCGGTCGGATTTAACCCGTCGGTTAAGGCTTTGTTGTATTGTTCCATTTGCCTCTTAAGATTGTCCTCACCTATCTCCGGAACGGTCTTCAGCATTTCAATAGTCAACTCAACCGGATGTTCTTCATCGAACCACTCGGGTTTTTGAAGTAAGGGTTCAAGCGCCAGTCCTGACTCGATCATTTTTAACCAATACTCATCTAATTTTGGTATTTCGGCTTCTTTAGCTACCTCGACATCGTCAATATACATACTGTAATCCTATCAAACCCGCACCCGTTACGATCTGGTATAAAATAAACTGAATAATAAATTACACTTCAACCATGGAAGAAAATACAGAGAATCCAAGCAACGCATCACCAGCCCAAGAAGCCAATAAATCCATCTCATTCACTCGCAAGCTGATAATCGCTGCTCTGATAATTGTCGTCTTTATCGGCATCCGCTCGATCGGCAAGCCGCAAAACCAAGAAGCTCCCACTCCAGAAGTAGCCGGTGTCTCTGCCACACCAACGCCAGAAGCAGCGGTCGATTCTAAAGATAAGCAGATCACTCTTGAGGAAATCGCTTTTCATGATCAAAAAACAGACTGTTGGTTCGCTATCGAAGATAAGGTCTACGACGTCACTGAATTTATTGCCTCCGGCAAACATCCCGGCAAAGAAGCGATCATCCAAGGTTGCGGAAAAGACGCCACCGAACTTTTCAATACCAGACCCATGGGTTCAAAGACACCTCATTCCGAGGCGGCAAAAGGATTCGCCGAAAGCTTTCGGATAGGTATTTTGGCCAAATAAAACGTAGTTAGAATAATTACAGACTATGTATAATGAATT
>CAZIPD010000078.1:0-1839 GCA_964541175.1 uncultured Pseudomonadales bacterium | reverse complement strand
CAAAAAATAATCCTCGACCTAAAATCTAAACTTGGTAAAGGTGAGCTGGATTTGAGCAAACTGGAAGGGGACTCTGAGTTGATCGACTCACTCATCTCTCTAGGATTCCAAAAAAGCGAGATCATCACCATCCTCCCTCAGATGGACCAATCTCAAGACATAACGACTCAGATAAAATCGGCACTTAAATTACTCAACCGGAAATGACTCAACCCGAGCATTCGACAAAGCGACCCACAAATTGGACCGATTTTTCCGGTCAACCCGAAACGGTCAGATCTCTACAGATCGCCATCGAAGCAGCCAAAAAACGTGGGGAGCCAATGGAGCATGTTTTGCTCTTCGGACCTCCAGGACTCGGAAAAACCTCACTCGCCCATATTATCGCTTCGGAAATGGGTACAAATATAAAGATCACCTCCGGTCCGGCCCTGACAAGAGCCGGTGACCTGGCAGCTATTCTCACGGCACTCGACCCCGGTGATGTTCTCTTCATCGATGAGATCCATCGACTGAACAAGACAGTTGAAGAAGCCCTATATCCCGCTATGGAGGACTATGCGATCGACATAATTCTTGGCAAAGGGCCATCAGCAAAAAATCTCCGCTTGGACATTAACCCCTTTACACTCATAGGAGCCACCACTCAAGCCGGTAGGGTAGCCAGTCCCCTAAGGGATCGCTTCGGTATAGTTCACCGTCTCCGCTTCTACCTACCGCAAGAACTTCAAAGTATTGTCTCCCAGTCCGCGGAAAAAATCGGCTTCTCTATTGACCCGGAATCGGCACTGGAGATCTCCAAACGCTCAAGAGGGACAGCCCGCATTGCCCTTAAACTTCTTCGTCGTGTTCGCGACTATTCCCAGGTAGAGCACGGAAAAACAAGTCTTGATATCACCAAAAAATCTCTCGATTTCTACAATGTTGACGACGAAGGACTCGATGATATCGACAGGAAATTGCTTCACTCCATAATCGATCTTCATCAGGGAGGCCCGGTCGGTTTGGAGACTCTCGCCTCACTCATCTCTGAATCCGTCGATACCATCACCGACCTTTATGAACCGTTCCTTCTACAGTCGGGCTTTCTGGCCAAGACCCCCAGAGGAAGAATAGCTACAGACAAAGCCTACACTCACCTCAAAGCGAAGAGGAAATCTTAACTCTATTAATTCGTTATAATACCTCTGTGTCTTTTCTTGCCTTTCTCATCAATCTATTTCTTTTTCTCAATGTCTCTTCTTGGGCCAACGCCATCTATGATCCCTTATCTGTCCCAAACAATAAAATAGGTATCCATATACTCTTCCCCGAGGAAATTGAATCCGCCGCCAAGCTGGTCAACAACGATAACAAGGGATCCTACGGTTACGTCACCATACCCATCCAGGCAACGGATAGAGACCGTGTTAAGTGGCAAAAGTTTTTTGATAAAAGTAAAGAGCTTAAAGTTATCCCTCTTATTAGAGTAGCCACGGTTCCTGATGGTGCCCTCTGGATCGAACCCAATAACTACGATCTCATCGATTTCGCGAACTTCCTCGGTGACCTGAAATGGCCGACGGCCAACAGATACGTCATTATATTTAACGAAGTGAACCGCTCGGATGAATATGGCGGCTTCGTTAAACCCGAAGACTATGCGGATATTCTCACCAACGCCTCAGATATTTTTAAAAATATCTCTTCCGACTTCTTCATCCTCCCCGCAGGCCTTGATAACGCCGCCCCAAACTCCCCGGGTTACATGAATCATCTCCGATATATAGAACGGATGCTTCTCCACCGTCCCGACCTTTTCGACCACATTGATGGTTGGACCTCCCACGCTTACCCAAA
>CAZIPD010000077.1:0-1863 GCA_964541175.1 uncultured Pseudomonadales bacterium | reverse complement strand
GTTTTTCTTTAACCACTCGATGTCGGCATCCACCATGAGTTCGAGAAGTTGTTGTGTTGTTGTTCTGGGCTTCCATCCCAGCTCTTTCTCCGCCAGAGAATAATCCCCTTTCATGGGAGTAATTTCGGTTGGTCTTAGCAGAGCCTGGTTTGAAATGACGTGGTCATTCCAGTCGAGTCCGACATGATCAAAGGCAAATTTACAAGCATCCTTGATCGAATAGGTGGTGTTGGTACCGATGACATAGTCCTTGGGTGTATCTCTTTGAAGCATAAGCCACATGGCTTCGATGTATTCCTTGGCGTACCCCCAATCTCTTTGAGCATCCAGATCGCCCAAATGGAGTTTCCCGTTGTCATCTATAAGAGGTTCTCCCAGTTCGTTCATGGGGGGATTTTTTATCCCCAGTTTGATACAGGCAACTCCCATGGATATTTTGCGCGTCACGAAATGAAGTGATCTTCTGGGGGACTCGTGGTTGAATAGAATTCCTCCGCAGATAAACATGTCGTACGACTTCCTGTAGCAGCCAATCATCATGTGAGCGTAGGCTTTGGCAATTCCATATGGGTTATTGGCAAAAATTGGAGTTTGTTCGTTTGCGTGTTCAATACCCTCTACTCCCCCAAGGATCTCTCTTGAAGTGGCTTGATATACCTTAGCCTGCGGACAGAAATGTCTGACTGCTTCAAAAACACGAACCGGTCCTAGAGCGGTGACTTCACCGGTGTAAAAAGGGTGGCTCCATGAATCAGCGGGGACGGATTGAGCTGCTATGTTGTATACCTCATCCGGCTGGTGCTTGATCATGACACGATTTAACGATTCTTGATCAGTCAAATCTGCCGGCTCGAGGATGATCTTCCCCTTCAGGTGCTCAATGTTTTCGTGATGCATGGAGGTTGAGCGTCTGAGGGTACCCACTACCTGATATCCTTTTTCCAACAGGAAATCGGCCAGGTATGATCCATCTTGAGAGGTAACACCGACAATTACTGCTTTTTTAGCTTGAGCCATAGTCTATTATTTTACACCAGCTAGTACTTTTCTAGCTCATAATTGTTATATGTACGCTTATATAGTCTTTCAGGAGATACCTGTTCAGAGGGATAGAGTGATCGGTCCGTAATAGTAAAGCTCGAGTAGTCATACAAAATAAACCGGTCAGATTCGGAAAGTCGGTGTGAGAGCGGACAGAACTCCCTCCCTTTTTCGACCGAGTCGTGATTGTCGCAGACTGCAAGAGGGATACCGTCTTTTGACGCTAGCTTTTGTTTGAGGAGAAAATAGTAGAGGGTATACGCATTCTCATGGGAGCTGGGGAGGACGAAGAGAGAGACCGGCTCGGTCTCGTTCTGTTTAATGGTTTGCAGCAGATTAAGTGTTGCTTTGGAGTTGGAGGGGCGGACAAGTAGTGTCGTCGAGAAGCTTAGACACAGGCCGGTGAAGATTAAAAAATTAATTATTCCTACTACCTTGTTCATTTTGAATAGGACGGAAATAGCCCAGGAGGAAAATAGAATAATAAAAAAGTTTAAAAAAATAAAGTATTCGGGAGATCGAGGACCTTTGTAGTAGCGAACCGAAAACACCTCGAGAATCAGTACAATTCCCGCCGCCGTAATGACTCTTGGAATTTTTATTCTCTTGAGGACGATTAACAATACGGCCAGACCGATAATAGCCAGAGGCAATATCCCCCATTCCGGTTTGCCGAAAAGTATTCGTCCAAATTGTCCGGGCCAAAAATCAGTCGCCTCGGTCAGCCAACGGACGGGGGTATAAAATTTTTGCTGTCCGTGAAGGGTGTAGTCGATAAGACTTTTTGTCCAAGCGAAGTAATGTTGAGATTCAAAAATGAGG
>CAZIPD010000076.1:0-1932 GCA_964541175.1 uncultured Pseudomonadales bacterium | reverse complement strand
CTTACTTATCTTCTTTTGATATTTCTTATTGGTTCGTATTAGGAGATCTGGTAGGTATTCATACGACAGGAATTCACGGAATGTACCTTCTGGCTAGCGCGCCCTGGTTTTTCTTAGGTGCCTATTTAGCAATTAGGAATGGTAAGGGTTTTTTTAGATTTCTGTTGACGGCTTTCATTTTAGGACCACTGCTTTTGGGACTGGTCGGATCAGTACATAGGTACAGCAGGCTGATGATGATGATTCCTTTGTACTCACTACTGGTGGGACAGGCAGTGTCGTGGGCTTGGTCACAAAAGAATCGTATGTGGAAGCCTCTGGTGGTCTTAGGAGTTTTGCTGGCATTTCTAAACTTTGGTGATTTTTTGAAATATTATTGGACAGAATATCCGGGAATAACGGAGTCATTTACAGGGACCTTTGGTTATAGGAAGGATTTCCAAGAGTTGGCAAAATTGTCGGCGAGTACAAAAAGTGAGGCAGTGATCTCGGAGCAGATGATCTGGGCGACAGGTGAGAGTGGAAAATTCTTCCAGATCACTTATTTCGGAAAACTCTTAAGAGTGATTAAGGATGGTGCTCCTCCTGAGAAAGGTGAGCTGCTTTTATCTCCCGAGGAAGCGATCGAGGGAGCAAAGTTATATTCTAGACCGGTACACTTCAGGATCTTTATACCTCAATAGCCGAAGCCGTCCCAGTCGGGTTGGGCAGAGCTAATGATCTTCCATTCCTCGACGCTGACTCCGAGCACAAGATATTCAGCTCCATCGAACTTTGCGACACCATGACACGATACCTCGTGTTCAATACCATGCGAATCATAAACGAATAGAGTGTCTTCTCCAGTATTAGTTTGTGAATTTTGGAGGTGACATCTTTTTAGGAGAACCAGCCTGTGGGTAGGGTGGAAACAATCTTGACCAAAATAATTATCCGTCTCCAGCCATTCGTAAGGGCTAAAGAGAGGTTTTCTTTCAATATTACCCATGACGGAGAGTATATCGCAGGTCAATTAATATATTTATTTGTGTAACAAAAATTGCTATGATTGGTTCATGGAACAATTTTGGATGGTTGCCAAAGACCACGAGGAGATCATGAAATGGGTAAAAGCCAATGGAGGCAAGCCGGCGATAATAGATGACCCGGAGGTTGGTGGAGATAATGTCGGATTGAGGATAGATTTTCCAGGAGTGAAAGACGAGTCTTTATTAAGCGAAAATCGTAATACAACAGAGGATACGTCTTGGGACAGGTTCTTTGAAGTATTAGAAAGCAAGAATCTTTCGTTCATGTACACAAATGAAGAAACCCCAAGAAATCCTTCCATGGCATATAAGTTCGTAAATAGGGAAACTCCATTTGAGGATAATATTTGAATGTGAGAATATTATTTTTCCTTGTGGCGAGATCTGATCTCCGGGACGATTTCCATCAGCTGTTCGAAGAGCTCTTCTTTTGAGCCGAGATTGGTGATGACAATATCGGATAGTTCCAAACAGGCGCTGACTTGTTGGCCGGACTGTGATTCACCATATCCAAGGTCTCTCTTGGCAGCAATATAGAAGTCTTTGGGTGTTTTAGGATCCTCACCTCTTGCGAGAGCTCGTTGAAGATACCAGTTCACCCTTAGGTGTTCGGGGGCGTCAACACCGATAATGAATGCGCCGAGGGTCTCTTTTAGAAATAGAAGTTCGCCGGGATTGCGGATACTATCTATACAAATATTCCCCTCGGTATTCCTTGAGAGCATGGCGACTGTCTTTTCGGCCAGCACCGAGTTGCCGTAAGCCTCTCTTAGGTAGTTTCCGTAATTTTGGAGATTCTCTCTTGTAGGAGAGATACCCTTTTCTTTTAAGTCATCGCGGAGTCTATCGGATAGTGATTGGTAGGTAAAGCCCAGATCCTTTAAAAATTCGGCGACAACCCCCT
>CAZIPD010000075.1:0-2029 GCA_964541175.1 uncultured Pseudomonadales bacterium | reverse complement strand
ACATAATCTTGATTACGTGAGCCGATCATACCGAATCCCGGTCCCAGTCTGAGTATCGAATAGATCCCTTGAGAAATGATGATTATCGCCAAGGCACCAAAGAGAATGTTTTTAAAATTCTTTTTTATATCAGAGATATTATTAAAAAAGAGGAAGGAGAGTATTAGCCAAACATAGAAGAAGATCGCCGGGGATTTGGTTATGAGTCCCCCGCCAAGGGCAAAACCAACGAACATGGCGTGATCAAGTCGACGAGTTTTGGCAAAAAGGATCGACAAAGCCAAGGTCCAGATGCCGAACATTGCCAGGAGACTATCGACCAGAGCCATACGATCAAAAAACACAGTGAAGGGAAGAATGACGTAAATCAGGGAGGAAATAGAGGCTAACAAAAGAGAATTAAAAAGCAGAAACGTTAAAAAAGCCAAGCCGACCATGCTACCGACGCCGGCAAAGATTGAGACCAAACGACCGGCTATCAAGGGGTCGGAAACGTACTTTAGCAAGGGAATGGTCAGCCACATTGCCAGAGGTTGTTTGCCGTCAGATAGAGGTAGAAAACGAAGCGTAGCTTCGGCCTTCATTACCTGGGACCAGCGAATATATATCGCCTCGTCCACAAAGACCGGGATGGAGGTGAGATTTACGAGACGAAAGACCGCGTAGATCACAGCCGAAACGGCAAAGATGACTAGAGCGGTTTTAAATTTTTTCATATTTACCGGATAGATCGTTCATCTTGACCATGAGGATTTGTTTTAACATGTCAACGGATTCTTTGACAAAATTCCTTTGTTTACCTGTTGAGGTGTCTTCATCTCTCCACTTGACCTCTACTTCTTTTAGATTGGCCCCAATTTTTTCGGCCATAAAGAGAAGTTCGACATCAAAAGCCGAGACTACCCAACCCTTGGAAGTTTTGCCTCTCAATACCTCCAGTTGGGGAAAGATCCTTTTGATGACATCTGAGCGGTAAGCTTTGAAGCCGCATTGGGTGTCGGAGACGTGTCTTAACAAAAATATACTTCTTATGGTGCGAAATCCCCAGGATGTAAGTTGTCTGTACCAGGGGAAGTTTTCTCTAAGTTTTCCCCTAGATCCAAAGACGACGTCATAACCCTTGCTAAACCAAGGATAAAGTTTGTCGAATTCGTTTAGAGGAGTTGATTGATCCATGTCAGTGGTCAGAATGATTTCTCCATTGGCTTGATTGATCCCATTCAAAAGTCCGGCGGCTTTTCCTCCGTGACTACCATGGATTAGTTTGAAACCTTTGTTCTTATCGGCAAATTTTTTGATCAGCTGATCTCCCCCATCGGATGAACCGTCATCGTTAATGATGACTTCCCAGGTAAAGTCGACTCCTTTGAGGTAGGTGAGCATCTGCTCGAGGACACCTCTTTGAAGATTTTCCTTTTCGTTATAGCTGGTGATCACGACTGACAGTTTCGGTCTCATTATTTTTTGAAGATGTTCTCTTTATAGTATTTTAACTCAGCGATCGAGTCCAGGATGTCATCATGGGCTCGGTGAGTTTTTGCCTTGGAATAGTCGGGGAGGCGGGGGTACCAGTGCCTTGAAGCTTCTTTGATAGTGTCAACATCGAGTATATGGTGATGGAGATAGCCGTAAAGCCTGGGCATGAAGTGAAATAGAAAGAGACGATCGACGTGCACCGAACAGCCCGCAAGTATTCCAGTTTGGGGTTCGCAATATCGTTTGATGAAGAAGAGGGTTTTTCGTTCCGCTTGGTCCAGGGTAATGTCGGAGACTTTGATCTCATCCAGAAGTCCCGACATGGAGAAATGATCTTGGTACCAGTCACCCATATCCTCCAATACTTTCTTGGGTTGATGAATGACGATGTCCGGCCCTTCTTCCAGAACATTCAGGTCAGCATCGGTTATCAGTGAAGCGATCTCAACGATGGTCCCCTTCTTCGGATCAAGGTCCGTCATCTCCAGATCGAGCCAGACAAAAAGCTGAGGAGTAGTGATCATCGGTAATGGACTAATCGATAAATCTTCAG
>CAZIPD010000074.1:0-2065 GCA_964541175.1 uncultured Pseudomonadales bacterium | reverse complement strand
CATGTGCTTCAATAGATCTCATCCCCAACTCGCAACCCCCTGGCATCGGCACAACAGCTTTTCCAAATCTGGCAAGCAAAGGGCCAACGAACATCAGCGACCCCCTGAACTGTCCACCAATCGTCTCATCTACCTTATATGATTTTAGATTCTTACAATTTATTCTTACCATCCCGTCGGCTGTTTCCTCGACCTTGGCGCCCAACAACCTCATCAAAGCCAGGATCTTTTCCACATCACTGGTTGCCGGGACATTCTTATAGACCACTTCCGTATCGGATAACATCGCTGCAGGCAAAGCCGCGACGATCGAGTTTTTATTAGGTATCGGTGTCATCTCCCCAACTAACCTCTTACCGCCGATTACTCTTATTATTCCGGGCATATTTGTTGATTATATCCTTTCAAATTAGACTATCTCCCACTCACCAAAACTACTCGCTACCTCCTGTTCAATATTTTTCTTTCCTTTATACCCTACGATCATCAACACCCTCATTTCATACCTCTCCTTTTCATTGACTGTTTCCACTCTTCTTCTTACGTCCCCACCGCTGGAAGCGATTATCCTTGCTAATTTCTCGGAAACTCCGATCTCATTCTCACCTCTTACTCTCACCGTTGAATACAGTCCATTGACTATACCCAGGTCGGTCAATCTTTTTTTTATCACCTCGAGCTCCAAACCAAAAGCTACTTTGTAATATAGACTTTCAACTCCCAGCCAGCACCCCAGATCCATCAATAGTTTGTTTAGTATCTCTTCGGGCAAATCTTCAATGTCCAAAATCCCTCTTTCTTTTAGCACCTCTTCAACCAATATGTTCCTTCCTCTTTCAATCTCCCCAAGTCGCTCGACCTTTGCCAGTTGATTCTCAATTAACCTTCTGGTTTCTGCGCTACAGTAGCCCAACCACTCCGACCGGGGAATTTCTTGGTGCACATCCGTAATTACTTCTACCAGGCTGGCGTTTTCCACGATCTCCGACAAGTCCCTTATCTCTCCATTCACTCTCAACGCCACCGCTTTCAGTCCCAGTACGGGATTTATCTTGTAAGCCAGATCTATCCCTCGAGCCGAAGGTTCCAAAAAGATCAGCTCTTTTTTGGGAGTAAAGACTAACTTTCGATTGAATTTTTCCTGATCATTTATCTGTTGTTGGTGTGTTAGACGTAGCACTCCCCAATTATTAAAGTCTTCTCTCTCCTTTGTGGTAAAAGCGATTTCAACACTCCCTTGCGGAAACTTATATGTATCATGTATCGCCGAATATCCGTTCATCGCCGGCTCGGTAAGATAGTCGTCATGTCTTCCCTTCTCCAACTTATCTCCATACACTAGACGAATAAGCCCCATAGCCAAATAACAATCCGCAATATTCTCTTCCTTGTTAATCAAGATTCTAAAACTGACGACATCCGTTATTTCCTCAAAATTTCTCGGACGTCCGTCTTCTCTGATCACCGAATTTTTTTGTTTTTCCGCCAATTCATAGTAACCACCAACTTGATGCTCCACCGTTACGTCCAGTCCTGCTTTGGCCAATAGTGTCTCCAGGTCGACCGTCTTCTTCTCCAAAAACTCTCTCCTCAAACGAGGGTCGTTATCAATGATCTTTTTCACCTCCAAAAATCTCCGTGGATCAATATACGCAAAAGCGATATCTGCTAGACAATTTTTTACCTGCCACATCCCAAAGGATTCTGCCAGTGGAGCATAAACATCGATCGTCTCTCTCGCATTTTTTCGCTGACTCGCAGGAGGCATCTTCTCCATGGTTAGCATATTGTGTAAACGATCGGCCAGCTTGATAAAAGCCACTCCTGGTTCAATCAAGCTTTCACTCGTAACCTTTTTCAAAGTCTCGAAATCGGTACCCAGTTTCGTTACTCCATAGACTAAACGGGCCACTCTTTCACCAAACAAGGACTTTATCGTGTCAAGATTCATTTCATCGGCATGATCTTCGACAGTGTCGTGCAAAAGCCCTGCCACGATCTCGTCTTCATCGGCTCCCCAAGTTTCCAAAATACTTGCCACCGCCACGCAATGGTTGACATAAGG
>CAZIPD010000073.1:0-2223 GCA_964541175.1 uncultured Pseudomonadales bacterium | reverse complement strand
AAGGAGGTGAAATTTCTCTGACAATGAGGATGTTGGCTTAGAAGCAGCCATCATTTAAAGAAAGCGTAACAGCTCACTCATCAAGAGATTTCGCATCGAAAATAATCGGGGCTAAGTATAATACCGAAATTGAGGGCTTCCATATTTTTTAATTTGGGAGCGGTAGGAGAGTATTCCACTCAGCGTTGAAGCCAAAGGGGTGACCCATGGTGGAGCGTGTGGAAGTAAGAATGTTGGCACAAGTAACCGCAAGGCAGGTGAGATCCCTGCCCGCCGAAAGACTAAGGTTTCCTTGGCAATGCTGATCAGCCAAGGGTTAGTCGGGCCTAAGCCGATGCCGAAAGGCGTAGGCGATGGACACACGGTTAATATTCCGTGACTTCTGTAGTGTGCGATGGGAGGACGGAGTGCAGTATGTCGAGCGTATTATTGGATTTACGTTCGGGTCGTCAGGGAAGCTTCTAGGTAAATCCGGAAGCAAGGCCGCAAGGCCACTCCCAAGCGAAGCGAAGACCCTGCGGGCAACCAAAGGGAATTTGACAAAGCGCGCTTCCAAGAAAATTCTCTAAGCATAACACTATAGAAACCGTACCGTAAACCGACACAGGTAGTCAGGTCGAGAAGACCAAGGCGAACGGGTGATTGCTCCTCAAGGAACTCGGCAAAAAAGCGGCCGTAAGTTTGCAATAAGGCCTTCCTAACCCCCATTTATGGGGACGGACGCAGCTAAAGAATCCCTGGCGACTGTTTATCAAAAACACAGCTCCCTGCGAACTCGTAAGAGGATGTATAGGGGGTGACGCCTGACCAATGCCAGAAGGTTAAACAACGACGTTGTGAGGATCGCAAGATTTTCATGGTGATTGTTGTAAGCCCTGGTGAATGTCGGCAATAACTATAAGCACAATTGTAGTTAAAAAATCTAGCTAAATGCGGGAAACTCTGAGTATCCGTCTGCTACTCGCCATAAATCGAAATGGCAGTAAAAATGCAGCGGTGCAGACAATCCGCAGGAAAGATTCTGATAAGCAACGAAATAAAAAATGAATGATGATTATTCGTGGCTTAAGTCAATTCCTCAAAATATAGGAAACTATATTGCTGGTTTTGTAGACGGGGAAGGAAGCTTCAATGTCTCATTACGAAAGAGAGAAGATCATTCTCTCGGTTGGCAAGTGATATTGACTTTAAATGTCGCTCAACGCGACAAAACAGTTCTTGCTCTCATGAAGCAACATTTAGGATGTGGAAGATTGCAGGAACGAAAAGATGGGGTTCACTACTTTGTAGTGCAAAATCCTGTCGCAATTGAGGAGAGGATAATACCTTTCTTCGAAAAATATTCCTTTCTTTCTTCAAGTAAGAAGAAAAATTTCTCAATTTTTTCCCAAATTGCAAAAATGGTTTTCAAAAAAGAACATTTAAGTAATGAAGGAATGTTAAAAATTATAGAATTGAGAGAAAAATTGAATGAAGGAAAAGGGAGAACTAGGAAATATAATTTAAAAGATTATAAAAATTCCTTATCAGAAAATCCTCAGAGACTATACGTTAGACCGAAATCGAGAAATCGAAATTGGAAGAGATAGTCCGATCTTGTTGGCGACAACAAGGCTATCAGTAGTTACCGCTGATTAATAAAAAGAGACATGAATTGTCCTAAGGTAGCGAAATTCCTTGTCTGGTAATTGAATTGCCAGTTTCGAGAGTGATCTCGATAAAAAATTCGGCTAAAAACGGTGAAGTCTTAACTGGAGCTTTTATTCAAGGATAAGAGCGTTGAAGGAAAGATAATACCGTGGGAAGATGTTTTCTGAATGGAGAGTGGAAGGAGGGGTCATCGAACACCTGCCTACTGCTGGACTTGAAGTCCAATTATGTAGAGACAGACCTATGGTGACTTGTACACACAGCCCAAACTACCATTCTCCTCTCTACTCAGAAAACATCCCCGTAACGACTTGTTCAGAAATGAACGGATAGCAAATGTCTCAATTAAATTTGAGAACACATTGTTATAACACGCCGACTCTTAAGATAAAATTTATAGGTTCTCTTAAGATGAAGATATAGTCTATGCCTTTAGAAATAAAGGGTAAATCGTAATCATTTGTAATTTGATAATGCAAATGATGAAGAGACATGAAGTTCAGACGCGCACGAATGGCGTAACGACTGGGGAACTGTCTCGGGGACTCGCTCGGTGAAAATACAGTACCGGTG
>CAZIPD010000072.1:0-2256 GCA_964541175.1 uncultured Pseudomonadales bacterium | reverse complement strand
TACACCCCCCGGAATCGGATCAGAAGCCGAGATGAATCATATACCCGAGTGGTATAGAAGATATTCGGAAAAATTAAGACAAGAAAAGCGCGATCTTATTGGAGAAGTCGAATCTCTTTCTCACATGGATTCCAGGGAACTGTCAAGTCACATTGGAGGGAGTATCGAGGAATTGCCATATGAGTTTCTTCAGACAATGTTCATTGATGGTACGGATGATGTCGAGGTGGCAGGTATTTTAAGAAAAAAAAGAGAGGGATATTTGAAAGATCATCCTGAGAAACAAGTTGCTAGAGGGGCTTCTGAAGGAATCATTACATTTGACGGGAGGTTCATCCCAAAAGAAATGTGGAATACCGCTTCTCCCTCACAAAGAATAGGGTGGTTAGTCGGCTCAACGTGTTTCCACTATAATTCGGACACTCCAGGGATGGATTCGAGTCCAGATGACGTTTAGCTATTGAATTTTCTTGATTGTGTCGCGGTAACGGGCGGCTAGCTCGAAGTTCCAGTCGTTGGCGGCTCTGGTCATCATTTTCTTAAGTTTGACTACAAGAACTTTTTTCTTTTGAGGAGTAAGTGTTTCGGGGTCGATATCTTCTATTTCGGTCCAGCCATGTTCGGCAAGCTCCTTAATCTTTGGTGCTTGTAGTGTGTCGAGTTCTCTTTTGAGCATTTTTTCCCTAATGGGTTTGATGATCGATTGAGGAGTGATCCCGTGGGCAAGATTGTATTCAATTTGTGTTTGACGGCGTCTGGCGGTTTCATCCATGGCTTTCTTCATGGAGTCTGAGATACGGTCGGCGTAGAGAATGACTTGACCGCTTGAGTGACGAGCTGCCCTGCCCATGGTTTGGATTAGGGCTGTGGGAGTACGCAGGAAGCCTTCCTTGTCGGCGTCGAGAATGGCTACAAGCGAAACTTCAGGAAGGTCCAGTCCTTCGCGGAGGAGGTTAATACCAACGAGACAATCGAACTCACCGAGTCTGAGACTTTCCAAGATGTCGGCTCTGTCCAATGTTTTGACATCCGAGTGGAGGTATTCGACCTTGAGGCCGTATTTTTCTTTGAAGTGATCGGTGAGGTCTTCGGCCATGCGCTTGGTCATGGTGAGAACGAGAGACCTCTCGCCTCTCTCTTTTCTTTTGAGGATCTCTTTGGTGAGGTCGTCGATCTGACCTTTTGTTCCTTTGACAAAAACTTCCGGGTCAAGTAGCCCGGTTGGTCTGATAAGTTGCTCCGCGACTGTAGGGATCGGAGCGGATCGAGATAGACCCAATTCGTGTTCACTGGGAGTAGCCGAGGAGTAAAGTTTGATGGGTGTTCTGGCCTGGAATTCCGAGTAAGTCAACGGACGGTTGTCACGAGCACTCTCCAATCTAAATCCGTAGTTGATGAGGTTTTCTTTTCTGGCTTGGTCGCCGTTATACATGCCCCTGATCTGTGGGAGTGAGATGTGAGACTCGTCTATAACGGTAAGGAACCCGGACTTATTAAATTTTTTGGCGTTATAGTCGAAGTATTCCAGAAGAGAGTATGGTGCCTCTCCCGGTTTTCGTCCATCAAAATAGCGTGAGTAGTTCTCGATGCCACTGACGTAACCGACTTCCTCCAACATGGAGAGATCGTAGTTCACTTTTTGTTCGATCCTTTGTGCTTCAACTATTTTACCGGCAGATTTTAGGTCGCTTATCCTCTTGGAGAGATCTTCTCTAATCTTGGCAATTGATCCTTTTTGATTTTGGGGGTTAGTGATAAAGAGCTTTGCGGGGTTAATGGTGAGCCTGCCGGTGTTTTCAAGATCACTGTCTTCAATGACGGTGAAATTATATGGATCCAGAAGTTGGATATCTTTTAGAGACGAGTCATCAAAAACGAGAGATATCACCTTGTCCATATACGAGGGATACAACTGGATGGTTTGACCGATAGCACGGAAATATCCTCTGGTAAGTTCTACGCCTGTCCTTTGGTATTGAAGGTCGGTCAGCCTGCGGATGATGGTCTCTCGGGAGATTATTTGACCTCGGGTCAGCTGAAGGAGGAACTCCTCTTGGTTTGCCGGAGAGCCAATGTTATAGATACAGGAGACGGAGGCGATAACGATCGAGTCTGGCCTCGAGAGTAGATTGGCAGTTGTGGTCAATCTCAGTTTATCGATTTCGGGATTGATATCCGCTTCTTTCTCTATATATGTATCGGTTTGAGGGATATATGCTTCAGGTTGATAGTAGTCGTAGTAACTGACGAAGTAAC
>CAZIPD010000071.1:0-2265 GCA_964541175.1 uncultured Pseudomonadales bacterium | reverse complement strand
GAAAGTTTATCCATGGCTGCTGGGACCTACCTTTCCAACAAATCGGAAATGGAGATGGCACACATTCCAATGGTGAAGATATATCAAAAGTCTATCTCAGGATCGATTTACATGGGAATTTTCTATATCCTGGGTGGATTTATTTCAATTTTCCCGATCTTCTTCTTAAATCCCTCCCAAGCCATCTTGCCATCTATACTCATGTCTATAGTCACACTTTTCACCATTGGCTATGTTAAAGGTGGGCTGGCAGGGATTAACAGAATAAAAAGCGGTCTTGAAATGAGTCTTGTTTCACTTACGGCGGCTACAATCGGTTACCTTGTTGGAAAATTCGCCTCAACATTTATCGGTCAAGACCTCCCACTGTAATCAGATTCCTCAAAGACCATAAGTTGCTAAGTTACTTCCTCCCATTCTTATCCTTGGTAAGATCAATCTCTGTTTTTTACAGAGCATCCTCCCGCTCTTTGTTGTAAATCCCAGTTTATATCCCATCTCCTCAAGATAATCCCTTGTATAAGTATTTTGTTCACCATAGGGATAGGCGAAAGTTTTTACTCGATTAAGTCCCTTCTCGCCAAGTTGAATATCCGCCGTCGCGATCTCCTTCTTGATCAGCTCCTCATCTTTACCGGCGTTCATATGTGACCATGTATGGTTTCCAAATACAATTGAACCTGACGCGTTCATCTCTAGTATTCTAGGCCAGCTCAAATACCCCTCGTTCATCATCAGACCTGTGGGTAAAAAAATTACTCCCTTCAAGCCGACTTCCTTAAGTATTTCAAAGGCGTATGTCCCGTTATCATCATAACCATCATCAAAAGTTATCATTACCGGCTTCGGGGGCAGAGCTCTCCCCTCGTCAAAAAATGCTACCAAGTCTTCGGGGGTGATAGAGCTGTAACCTTTTTCTTTCAGATACTCCATCTGCCCCTTAAAGACAACGCTGTCAACATTCAGTCCTCCGTGTTTCTTTTCCAACGCCACTCCGGCCGGTTCAACATGGTGGTACATGATTACCGGAGCACTCACACATGGTCCATACAAGTCGTTCATCTCCTTAAAACTCAAAGTTTTCGATTTTGGGGTCGGGCTAGGGGTCGGACTCACGTAAGGGGTCAATGAGGGAAGCGGATTGGCTGGAGTGGTCATAGTATCCAATTTACGAGCACTTTTTACTCCAAAAAAGGACACCGTTATAACCAGTGCCAAAAACGATAGCCAACGCAGATTTGCTCGAAAAACCACAACTTATTATACTTCGTCCTTTCCCTCCAGCTATAATCTAGATATGAAGAAGGCTTTCGTAGTCATCGCAGGCTCCTTGCTCGTTTTCCTCTCCCTGGTTTTCTACAACTATCTATCTGCCCAAAAGGCGATTAGGGAAGAAAAAACCTCTATAACAAAACTGATGAACCTGACCTACCCCGAATCGATTGAGATTGGTTCATCAGCAAGTTTCGTCTGGAAAGTCGAGGTACCATCCGGATTGAGCACGGAAAACACCAGTCTTTACTGGGGGTACGAAAGCACCCCCTCCGCATTGAAGGACTATGACTCACCTCAGGCGGTAGGCTACCCGAATCACCCTACAGACTACGAAGCGGGTGAATTTCCTCTTCCATCCGACTTCAGCGTCACCATTACCCCCGATAAGATCGGCAAGGTTTATTTCCGCTCTTACGCCCTAGTCCAAGGCCGCCACCTCTGGACAGACGAATCAAGTTTTACCGTCACTCCAAAAACCGATGCCAGGCCATAAACGCTTCTCTTTTTCCATGTTGATCATACTGACCCTACTAACAATATTAGCCACGATTTTACTGGGTTTACGACTTATTTTTCCCTATTAGCAAATTCATGCCAAGTCTGCTAAAATCTTTAAGTTATGGCAGACATACTAGAACAAAACGATTCTCAAGAAGTACTTTTTTATCCCTTCATCGGGCTTAAAGAAGGAGTCATCTTTCCGGACACGGAAGCAGTCCTCACCTTCGGTCGCCCGGCCTCGATCAATGGCATCACCGAAGCAGCGAAAAGGAATTTAGATGTCTGTTTTGTATCGCAAAAAGACTCCAAGGCAACAGCTTCAGGGATCAATGACTACTATCACATTGGTACCATTTGTAAAATTATTAAAACCCTCCCGGTTAACGATGAGCTACACGCCATAGTCAAAGGTTCCACTCGCGTCTACATCGAGTCCATAGAAGCCAGGGATGGACAGCTTTGGGCTCAGGTAACCGAGAATCCTCAAAA
>CAZIPD010000070.1:0-2361 GCA_964541175.1 uncultured Pseudomonadales bacterium | reverse complement strand
CCCATGATGGTTTGAGTCGGGTAAGGGCAATGAAGATGAGAAAGCCAAATATAACGGTGTAAGCAATGGTGTGAGAGCTGGGAAAGCTTTTATCCGAGAGGTGCTTGTATATCTGAACCAGATCGTCTCCCGGGCGAGGACGATTGACCAGAGCTTTGGCTAGGCTACCCGTGAGAATTGAGACGGCGCTTGATACTCCAAGATAGAGAGCTTCCACCTTGAGATTGAGAAAGGCGATCAAACCGGTCATTGAAATAACGGCTACGGGAAAAATCCTACCGTTACCTACGGAGCTAACTGCTCTCATTAAAAGATCAAAGGGGTAGAAATGGATATTTTGTACGGCTTTCGAAATTGTTAAGTCGAGGGCGAAGAACGGTGAGAGGCTGGAGAGGATGGCGAGAATAATGAAAAGCACGATGAAGAGATATGGGTAATTGACTGCGGTTTTGCGTTTCATGCTAGGAAAATTTTATCACCGATGTGCGTCTTACTTTTTTCTATCGCTCCCATTGGAAGCTCAATGACTATTTTGTAAGTAGGATCATAAAAGAGGAATGAGTATGGTTTTAGATCCGTGACCATCTTTACTACTTTCCATTGATCGTTAAGGATGAGAACGTCGATCGGTTGTTTAAGAAAAAGAGTGTGTATCCCCCATCGGGTATAGAAGATCAGGGTTCTGGGATTGCCGGGATTGAGCAAGCCGAGAGATCTATCGGTTAGTGTGAAGGCGATCTTACAGTCATCCGACAGCTTGGTTTTTCGAGATATGTTTAGTAATTTCATGAGAGTACCATATAATTATATTCAATGAGTACCGAAGATCCACTGAGAATTTTTGGAGAAGTTACAGACGACATCCTCTTCGATAAATTATGTAAGCTCGAAGAGAAAATACAAGGAATTGGCAGTCATATGACCGAAGGCGAGATAATAGCTATATTAAAAGAGTCAAATGCCTTGGTCAGGTTGTTCTGCGGTAAGAACAATGAACTATATTCTGAGTGGAGGTACAGGTTGATAAAAGGCGATAAAGGTATATATACGGTGATTCAGGGAAAAGATATTGATGTTGAGGGTGGTGGCGATTGTGATATTTGTGAGGATTGAGGCAAATAGAGTAAACTGGAAATTGCCATGGGCGACAGAAAATCAAAATGGGGTTTTTCAAGAAATGTTTGGGTCATGGGCGTCGTCAGCCTTCTCAACGATTTATCCTCGGAGATTACGTATCCATTAGTGCCAATATTTCTGACCAGCGTGTTAGGGGCTCCGGTAACCGTTGTCGGGTTAATTGAAGGTATTGCGGATGCCTCAGCAAACTTTTTTATGGCTATCTCGGGTTTCGTATCCGATAAGTTCCAAAGGCGGAAACCATTTATTACCGCCGGGTACGGTCTTTCGACGTTATCTAAGTTTATTCTCTCGGTATCTTTTGTGTGGCCAACGGTAATGTTAAGCAGGATCACAAATCGACTGGGGAAGGGTGTAAGAACAACTGCCAGAGACGCTCTCATCATTGAGAGTACTGAGAAAGAGAACCGTGGCAGGGCTTTTGGCTTTCATAGGACGCTTGATAATATTGGGGCTATCTTCGGACCCTTCTTGTCTGTTTTGTTGTTAGGATTGTTAAGCGGGAATTATCGGATGATCTTCTTTTGGGCTTTTATTCCAAGCGCTGTGGCAATGCTACTGCTATTTTTCGTAACCGAGAAGAAGAAACCGGCTCTTGGGCTTAAAGGGATGCATTTTGAGTGGAGGAAGACGAATGTGTCTTTTAAACTATTCCTCTTTATCAGTTTCTTATTCGCCATTGGGAATAGCTCGAACGCATTTATGATCCTTAGGGCGCAGGACTTGGGTTTATCCGTCAGCTTAACTATGCTGGTCTATGTTCTGATGAATATTTTTAGTGCAACGTTCTCGATGCCTGCCGGTGTTATGGCAGATAGAGTTGGAGCAAAAAGAGTGCTTTTCTTTGGATATTTATTATTTTCTTATGTCTATTTAATGTTCGGAATGGCTGAGGGGAGCGGCATCGTTTGGTTTCTGTTCCCGGCTTATGGTGTGTTTTTGGCTTTGACAGAAGGGGTGGGTAAGGCATACATTTCGAGGTTGGTACCTCACGAAATAGCGGCGTCCGCATTCGGAGTTTATCAAATCGTTATAGGACTAGGGACCTTACTTTCTTCTTTGATAGCCGGCATTTTGTGGACGAGCGTTTCCCCTGCTTCACCTTTTGTTTTCGGAAGTATTTTGGCATTCACGGCAGCTGGGTTATTTTATTTGCTCAGTAGATGGATCAGGGTTCATCCAGAAGCCCGTCCGTTACCCTCAAAAGGCTAGTAGATTCCTGTT
>CAZIPD010000069.1:0-2380 GCA_964541175.1 uncultured Pseudomonadales bacterium | reverse complement strand
CCTAGATTGATCTTCCTCTGGTTGACGATCATACCGATATACGAGGCATGAGCGGTGATCAACCAGGCATAAAAAATGAAGGAGAAGAATAGAATTCCCGGCTCGGGCACCATGCCCGAAGGGCGGATGAAGATCAAAGTAATAAACGATGCGAGGCTGATGACGAGAAACAAAAAACCCAGATTTCTACGTAGATTGTCCATTATTTCTCCAATTGGTTGGAATGTGCGAGTTGGTGGAATGGTACCAAAATCAGAGGAGGAAGTCAAGTTATAGGGTATGTCAAGGCGGAATTCGTGGAAGATATCTTACCGACTTAAACCTGGAGGTAAAGGGCTCTATCAGGCATATTGACAGGCACAAAAAAATTGATATATGCTTAAACGATCAGCTCTTTTACAAGGAGGTAACCATGGAGAACTTGATCGTTTTAACGGCGTTTTTACTTTTACTTTTAGCCGTAATGATCATCGAAGGCCGACGGCCAAAAATGACCTCATCGAAGATGAGCTTGCTGATCGCCGGAGCCTTAGTGGCCATATTGGTAATATCGGTATCCGGAGCAGTTGGATTATTAATCCTTTCCGGAACGTACTTGGCAGGAGTAGTGGTCTTGTTCTTGTTGATAGCGTAGGATGACTGAGGAGCCTGAGGGCTCCTCTTTTTTTGTTTAAAGCAGATAACTTGATTTAATGGAGGAGGAGTAATAACATACGAATCATCCAGCAGATTAAAATACGGAGGTCAAATGAGCTCAGATGTCTTGGTAGGTTTGGTCTCGTTGACAATTTTGATAGTGGCGCTTTGGATCATGAAGGCAAGGGAAAGTGACCAGAGGACGGCCACCATGGAAGTTGGGCTTTACCTTGTAGCTGCTCTGATCATGGCAGTGATCGTGGTGTTCTTGGAAGTATGGGGAATGCTGTTGCTGTCACTGCTCGCACTGGTGGCGGTGGTTTACATTGTCAGGAAAGAAGGTTAGTGTTTGAGGAGCCTGAGGGCTCCTCTTTTTTTTGTGCCTATTTGGGAGGAATTAGCTTGACAAAGATGGTGTAGAGTGATAGTATATGGGATATTCTTGCACACTTAAAAAGGAGTTCGAATGGAAGTTATATTCTTTCCGGTGTTGTCTCTAATTTCCGTATTGACCCTGGTCTGGGTCTATTTCAATAAACACAATGGGGCTAAATATGCCTGGAACATGGTTGCACTCTCATGTGCCGCCATGGCACTCCAGATGCTCTTCAGTCTCCTTCTGGGGAACCTGGGACTGATCATTTTCTGCCTGCTGTTAGTGGGTGTGCTGGCAGTGCTGGTAATCAAGGATTAGGAAAAGAGGAGGATAGAATGAGCGAATATTTGTTGGCTCTTATAATCGTGATCGTGGCTGGGTTCCTTCTCGTTTGGGTTCTTGAAGCAAGGGATTGTGGAGTAACAGAGGGGTTTTTCCACGCTCTGCTCTTTTTGGCCGGAGCGCTTGTCATAGCGGCGATGGTCGTCTTTTTGGAGTTTTGGGGGATCGTAATTATCATTCTCCTAATGGTGGCGGCCGTGGTGTACGCCCTAATGATGGATTAGTTTGTTTGAGGAGCCTTAGGGCTCCTCTTTTTTTATGGTCTTAACCCACAATATTTGAGTTGGAGTGATTATAGAGAGTCGTCTCCCGATTTGAGCTGTCTGGCAGAGTCAAGTTTGTTGCCCAGTTGATTGGCCGATTGGGAGGTAGTGTTGAGAGAGTTGTAGGCGTTGGTGAGATGTTTTCCCAGAAGAGAGAGATTCTCGTTGAGCTTTTCGTAGTCTTTTTGGACAGCCCTTAAAACGGTAAAAACTTCTTGGGTCTTACCGGCGATCTTTTGACCTTCAAGGGAGAGGAGGATCGTTTGGAGGTGGGCGTAGAGAGTGGTAGGAGAAACTGGGTAGACCCGATTGTCCTTGGCCGTATCGAGAATGTCCTGGTCGCTGACAATTTCGTAATAGACGGATTCCGAGGGAATATACATGAGGGCAAAATCCAGAGTGCCTTCTTCGGGGAGAATATATTTCCCGGAAATATCCTTGATGTGTTTTTTAACGTCCCTTATAAAGGTGGCTTTCGCCAGGGATTTTTCCGAAGGAGTAATCGCAGAATACATTTTTTGGAAGTTCTCCATGGGGAATTTGGAGTCTATGGGGAGGATGCCTGCCTGGGTCTTGATGGCGGCGTCGACTATGGAGCCCGATTTGAAGTGAAACTGGAGATGGAAAGAGGCCTTGGGGAACATCTGACCAATGAGGTCTTTTAAGACCTGTTCGCCAATATTCCCTCTTAGCTTGGGAGACTTGAGATAGTCTTGAAGATCTTTCATGGAGCGGCTGACCTCACCAAAGGCTCCGGCTTCTT
>CAZIPD010000068.1:0-2412 GCA_964541175.1 uncultured Pseudomonadales bacterium | reverse complement strand
CCACCAACCAACTACTCGCAACTCCCGATATCATCAAGTTCCCCTTCAGGAAATTTACTCCGTATCAGCAGTAGATATAGCTTTCTTGTGGGTCAATTGAATCAAGTGATATGATAATTTAATTATGAATTCCGAAGATCCAAATAGTATGTCAAAAGAAACACCTTTATCAGGCGCATCTGAACACCCCAAAGGTAACGAAGTCTATCAAAGCTTCGACTCCTTCTCCTTAGATGGAATTAAATCTCAACTTGAAGTCGATACGACAAATTTCTTCAATATTAAACCCGGATTAGAAGATTCTTTGGTTGAGTACGTAAAAAAGGTAACCTGGAAACCTGGGTCCAACGAGGTTACCGCTAACTTTCGTGATGGACTGATCGTTCAGGTTGGTCCTGACTCACAACTGGCTCAAGACGATTCCCCTGAAAACCTTAACGACGAAACCGACCCGGTGAAGAGCTTAGCCGCCTTTGCCTTGGCCAAAGCAAAACTCTCGGTAGTCCTGGACTCTCTTCAAGATGTCTTTACCACCCCTCCTACAAATGCCGAGCTCTACCTTGAAGCCCTCGACTATTTAGAAGACCAGATCCTCAAAACTGATCCTCGTAAAAATACCTCCATCAACACCCACCTTGGCAACCTAAGCTTCATAGAACGATTTTCCATTATCTCCACTGTAGTTTTAGCCGCAATTCTTGTCTCTGCCTGCGCACAAGCAAAGCCTACTATCGCTGTTGATGCTACTCCTACCGGACCGGTTGCCTCCGAAACTTCAGCTGTTGAACTATCTCCAACTTCTGCTCCTACAGAAGCAGCAACTTCCACAACAGAACCGTCTGCAACTCCGGAACCATCCTCCACACCGGAAGCTGAGAATAAATTCGCGGAAATTGACAAAAGAATAAATGAATATTTAAATGCTGAAGGAAGATATTCTGAAGAAGGACTGTCCAACTTTCCACATCTAGGCTTTAGCGACAGGGAGGTACTTCAAGGAAACTATCTGGGAATTATGAAGACGGTCGCCTGGATAAATCAACAACCAATAATTAACTCTCAAGACTGGACGGAGTCCTCCGGGACACAAGTATTTTTTCAAGCTGTATTTTTAGGCTCTGTCCTTGAAAATGATCGCGTCGTCCTTTATGTGGGAATCAAAAATAAGAACGGAGAAAGAATAGTCGTCCCTCTTGGAAAAAATATATTCCCGGAAGAAGGGGATTCACCAGTAAACGATTTTCTGCTTGGTAATTTCAACGGCGGCGCAAAAAGTATCGACTCCGGGTTCAGTAATTTAGAAGTCTTTCCAAGCAACGCTAATGAGCTGGCAAACCGTTTCGGTGAAGTGGTTGTCATTGACTGTATTACAACTCCAATAACCGATGCTGCTACTCTAGAAGGAGCGACTGCCTATTTCGGAGCGAAAGGACCGGACAAAATAAAAGAAATAAATAACTCAGTCCCTGTTTGTAGACGGCTTTACAATGAGGTGACTGATGTAAGAGATGGTACTTATAACCCCCTTGATGGAACAGCTGAGAACTTCCAGTTCTTCTCTGCCGGAACTTTTACGGGCATTAGCGGATCTCTAGATGCAAAGGCTCCACACATCACTTACGACATGCTCAACTTCGTGAGGCCTTAAAGTCCCAAAACATGCTAAATTGAATGTATCATCTGTTTTAACTAACATCTTGGGAAAAAAAATATTATTAGCGCTACTTTTTTTCATCGTAATCTTTGGTATATATCCAAAGCCTGTCTCCGCGACAATAATATGTAGAGGAAGCGCATCAATTACCTACTCCACATGTAGCGTAGGTTCTCTGAAGCTTTCTTGTACAAACACTTCACATACCGGAACCTATGGCTGCGCTTGGTACACTCTATCAGGATTAGGTACTGTATGCATGGCCGTTGGCCCGGTTAGCAATACTTGTACCGGCTCTCCTGGTACATATTCCTGTTCTGGCTCGGAAAGCTGGACCGGCACTGGTTGTTCTACTTGTGACAATACTGCCTGCGTTGCCGGCACTACTTCCTGCTCACAATCTTGCGGTTCTACTACCGAAAACTGTTCATGCACATCCCAATGCGGAACTTCATACTCATGGTCAACCTCCGCCAGCTGTAAGGAGTGTGGTCCTTACATCTCGGCCTGGAGTGCCTGGTCGGCATCTTGTGGCAATGCCACCAGAACAAGAACCTGCAGTGAAGATTGCGGAACCAACGATTGCTCAGGAGTGACACTTAACGAAAGTCAGTGTTTTGAATGTGGTCCGTATGGAACCCAAACCTGTGGCAACTGGACTCAAACATATAACTGTAGCGCATCAGTAAGTGGTTGTCTGGAGTGTGGTCCGTATGGAGCCCCAGCCTGCGGTAATTGGACTCAAACATTTAACTGTA
>CAZIPD010000067.1:0-2439 GCA_964541175.1 uncultured Pseudomonadales bacterium | reverse complement strand
GTGGCCAGTGCGGTTGATTTTCTGGAGGGTGAGACAAATAACTATTGGAGTTCAAAAGAGGAGGCCATGAAATATTTGAGGGATGAGTTACACATTAATACTGATGATTTTTTGGTCGAAGTACACAGTCAAGCGGAACATAATCAAGCGGAACAAAGAGTAACCCCTCCGGTGCCACCTCGCGAAAATGAAACCCGAAGAAGAACACCTGTGAGTTTTGATGAAGAATTAGCGGAAGTTGCGACGCTAACAAGTCCGAAAGTGAGACTAGAAGCGTATGCCTCAATGAGGAGAGATTTGGTAAAAAACAGACCAAATGGTTGGGCAGAAAAGGTTCAGAGATTAATCGATTTGGAGGAAGTTGAGGATCATGGAGTACCGGAAAGAGATGCTTTTTCAAGAGAAGTTGAGGTAAATGGAGAAGACTGGATGCACTTGAGAGGGTCGATGATCGAGGTGACCGCCAATGCAGGGTTAAATTCGGAGGTAGACGACGTTTTTAATAAAGTCAGGCAGAACTTCTTATCTAAGAAGAAGATCACATTCGGGGTGTTATCTCCAGATATTGAGGCGATGGCTAAGGTAGAAATAAGGGCAAGGTTGGAGTTGAAACAAGCCAGCTTATTTTGGAATCGAATGAAAGACGATAAGAACCCAGAAGCAGATGCTTATTCAGGAATGAAATCAGGTTTGAGCAATATTCCTTTATTGTCTGAATCTACATACAAATGGTTAATGGAAGAAAACAGGAATACGTCTTATGTGTTGAGAAATGCTCAGGGGCAACCTGAAACGACAAGGTGTGAGAACTTGAGACAGGAAATGGATGAAGCTTTAAAAAAGATATATGGTTATATATCTAACGAGAATAGAGGTGTAGGAGGAGACCTGTGGGGAGTAATGACCTATGACCAGAGAGTCGAATTATTTAAGAAGTTGGAAATTAATAATTTTGACGTAGCCTCTTTAGCATTTCAGCTGGCTGAAGCCGAGTGTTGGACGGCTATGAGAACAGGGTCCTACCATCCTGCCAGAAGACTGGCTTATTTTTCCGATTACAGAATAGAGCGATTCTCCAAAAATTTATCTGTCCCAGGTGGTCTGAGACTGGTACAAGAATACCAAGACTCTCATAATGGGAGGTTGCCGTATGAGGTTGGAGCGGATGGTAAGGTATCAAGAATTGTTGATAGCGGAGTGTTTGATGAGGAAGGAATATCTTTATCAAGGTTGGGTTTGGACATGTCCGATCGATCGAGGAGAGCTGCTGAAGGTGAGGCTTATTTACGATATTTACGTGAAGTTTATGCTAGAGATGATGATGAAGCGAAAAAAGTAAAAAGAGGACAAGATAACATGAGGCTTGATTTGTCTTTTGGGTCAATGGTCTATGACGCATTTGATGCCCTGGGAAAGCCTCCTGTAGGTTTAGATGCCTTGGGAAAACTAAAGGGGTCATTGTTCGCCTGGTATATCCAGAGATATGGTGGAAATTTCGGATCTGGAGTCTCTTCACTGATGTTGGAGTATTGTAAGACCTATCTTTGGGCAAATAGTGTTGCGAATAATTCAAGGAATTTAGATGCGGGGAAGATTTTAGATCTAAAGAAATATTATGAAGAGACCTTCTTGCCAGTCGTTGATGCTTTTGATCCTTCAACGGGAGCCGGTGCATACATTGGGCTCAAGCCTATTGTGGAGAACGAGATTAAAGAGGATAGAACGAAAGCTTTTGGAGTGTATCGGCTTGGTGGAATCACGAAAGTTGTAAGAGAGACTGACCGTGTTTATATGAATGGGAAACAGCAAGTTGAAGAGTTGGTGGACTGGTTTAGTGAATTATTGATGTATAAATGTTACCCGATAGTTGAAAGTGCACGTCCTGATAATTCATTACAGGCGGCTAGAGAACGGGGACTCAGACATACATTGCCAGAGCTCCCTAATCATCTGATTAGAGCAGATAGAAATCAGACGACGCTAATTAAGATTAAAAATGAGAGTGCCGGCTTTAAAGAATCCCTGAAGAGTAGAATCAAAAGTGTTGTGAGGGATGGCACCAAATGGTGGAACCGTAGATAGAGCAAACTTATAGGTGTCAGCTGGAGGATTATTTCCCGGAGGTTTTCTTGATATTTATCCCAGTATCAATACCCCCAACTTGAAGACTCGGTTCGACGGAAGGACTTCCTGGATATATTCTTGACGCTTTACCAGGAAGAACAGGTATACCTAATGGCCTGTATCCTTGTTTGGCTAATGATTCATTGACATTTATTCCTGTTCTTAAAGCTTCTCCAAGGGCAGCTCCATATTTGAATGGAGGTACTTTAAGTGCGTCTCTGACGATGTCTACATACTTGCTGGCCATAAGGAGAAGGGCAACACCAAAGAGAGCCAGCATAGCATCAGGGGCGTTACCCATGAAGTTTAGTTTTG
>CAZIPD010000066.1:0-2477 GCA_964541175.1 uncultured Pseudomonadales bacterium | reverse complement strand
GAGCACTGGAAATTGGTGGTGTTAGGGAAAAGGTCATCGCCGCTCACAGAGCCGGGATCAAACGCGTTATTCTTCCTGCTGAAAATGAAAAGAACATGGTTGATATCCCGGAAAAGGTCAAAAAAGATCTTAAGTTCTATTTCGTCAAATCAATGGACGATGTTGTTAAGATCGTTTTCTCCAAATAAGACCGGCTCCGATAATAATAGCGACGAGAGAAAAGATCACTGCAGTGGGCACATTTCCCAATCTCCAGATCACTTCCTCCTCTCTTAAATTTTCCAGCACCATTCTTATCACCCCATATCCGATCAGATAGGCTCCTGTTAATGCACCGGGTTTCTTTTTAAGGCCGATCTTCCACAATATTCCAAAAAGGATCAGATTCAAAACTCCCTCGTATACAAATAACGGTTCCCCATTCCTCCCGTAAAGCTCTCCATTGACCCAGTTTCCCAATCTCCCCAAAGCTTGAGCAGCCGGCAATCCCAACACTCCCAGATCCGTCAGTTCCAACAAGCTGACTTTTTCCTTGTAAAATTTCAAAAATATCCATAATCCAAAAATACCCCCTGCCACAGCTCCCCAAATCGCCAGCCCGCCTTCCCACAAATAAAATATTCGCTCAGGGTAGACAGAATAGTAATCACCCCAAAGATCGACCACATGATAAAGTCTCGCCCCGATCAGGCCAAACAATATCGTCCAAAAAAACGCCCTACCCACAATTTCTTCACTGATTTTCTTGACTCGGGCTGCTCTGCTGGAGATCTCATAAGCCAAGATCATTGCCGCTCCCAAGATAAGGCCATACAGATGGAAATTTATCCCTAAAATATTGATCATTTCAAATTAGAAAGCAGATCTTCAACCGAAACAATTCTGCTTTCACTTTCATTCCTCTTCCTCATCTCCACTCCTCCCGCCGCCAAACTCTTCTCGGAGATGACGACTCGGAAAGGACACCCAATAAGATCGGCGTCCGCAAATTTTTCACCGGGTGAAGTATCTCTATCGTCCCACATTACCTCGACCCCTGAGTCCAGTAGCATCTTGTAAATTTCACCGGCTTTTTCCTGTTGCCTAAAATCTATCAGCTGGACTTTATAAGGCGCAATATTTTCAGGCCAAATTATTCCCTTTCCGTCATTAAATTTCTCGACAATAACCCCCATGGTCCTGGTGATCCCAATTCCATAGCATCCCATTACCGGCTGTTGTTTCTTGCCTTCTTTGTCTACATATGTCAGATCAAATGCTTTGACATATTTTTGACCCAGATCGAAAATATTTCCCACTTCTGCGGCCAGAGAAGCTTTCAGAGATCCATTGCCACATTTTGGACAGACATCACCCTCTTTGTATGTTTGAATATCATCGACATTCACACAGTACTCACATTCTGAACAATAAAGAATATTCGCTTCACCGGCGTCGGTCAGCACCTCGAACTCATATGAGATCTTTTCGCTAAAACTTCCTCCGGATGCCTCGGTGGCTTTTGCGGTCAAACCCAAACGAGAAAAGATTTTTAGGTATGCCTGTTTTGCCTGTTCATAAAATTTCTCGAAGTCGGCTTGGTCGGTATGCCAGCTATACATATCCTTCATCAAGAATTCTCGTCCACGCAAGATCCCCGATTTTGCTCTCAGTTCATCGCGGAACTTCCACTGAATATGATAAACAGCACTGGGTAGATCTCTGTATGAGCGAATGAACTCCTTCATTAGTGGAGTGACCACTTCTTCCTGGCTCGAACCTAGCGCATAATCTTTCTCTGTTCTACTTTTAAGTTTGAACAAAATATCGACGTTATCCCAACCTCCGCTGGTTTTCCATATTTCTGCCGGATGGAGCATCGGCATTAACAGTTCCTCTCCTCCAATGGCATCCATTTCCTCCCTGACGATATTTTCGATTTTCCTTAACACCCTTAGACCCAACGGTAAGTAACTGTAAACACCGGCCATAAGCTGTCTTACGAAACCACCCTGGACCAATAGTCTATGGTTGACTGTATCGGCGACTTTAGGTGCCTCTTTCAATGGATTTATCCGAGTTTGCGACATTCTCATAAGAGTTATTGTACCTCAGGCTGGTATATAGTAGTTATAGATGCAAACCATTAGTCCTTACCGTGTAATCAAGGCTTCGGGTAACACAGAAGATTTTAACGAAGAAAAGGTCGTCAGGTCACTGGCAGCATCGGGAATGTCCGTCGATACTGCATCCCAAGCACTTGATTACCTCAAGCGCCACGTAAAACCTGAAATTTCCACTACCGAAATTTTTAGCCATGTCAGTGGCTATCTAAAAGAAAATTCCCCAAGAGACTATATGAACTACGGCTTGAAGCGTGCCATGATGCGCCTTGGTCCTTCTGGCCATCCCTTTGAAAGGTTCGTTGGAGATCTCCTGGAAAAGTTTGGTTACGAGACCCAGGTTAGTGTTTCGCTTGGTGGAGAATGTATCACCCA
>CAZIPD010000065.1:0-2513 GCA_964541175.1 uncultured Pseudomonadales bacterium | reverse complement strand
TAAAAGTGGCCAGTGCGGTTGATTTTCTGGAGGGTGAGACAAATAACTATTGGAGCTCAAAAGAGGAGGCATTGAAATATTTGAGGGATGAATTACATATTGATACGGATGAAGTTTCTCCTCAGCATGCGGAACCAGTACAACAGACTCCAGTGGAAGAAGAGGAAACCGAAGAAAGTGAAAGAGATAGATTTTTAGAAAAGATGAGCTTAATTTTGATGGATAACAGAATGGCAGAGGAGAGAGGTTTGGCTGGTGAAAGAAGACAAGCAGTTAAAGATTTGAGTAACAGGGTAAATATGGACTTTATTTTCGGAGCAGATTTAGATGATGATGACAGAGAAGGTAAGAAAGCTAGAAGAAATGATGTCAGGAGATCAGTAGCGGCTATGAGGAATGGTGAAGTCAGTGTCGAACAGAGAGATTTGCTTCTTGATTTGGGAATAGACATAAATGACTTTGGGGTCACCGTTAGAATTGAAGCTGAGGAAGAGGGAGAAGACGGGCAAGTACCTGAAGAGGCTCAGTTTTTAAGGGAGTATGGCTGTACAAGAGACGAATATGACAGAGTGTTGAGATCATGCTTTGATCAGATATTTGTTAGAGGTATGAGAGATGGAAATCAGGTGTTGAATAGTTTGACTGAGGGAGCTGGAGAGTGGGTGATTATTAAAGGAAGAAGAACCCCACTGCCCTTACAGCTTCGTAATAAGTTATTGGAAATGGAATTTGATGCTTGGATTGGGGTGTCCAGAATAATGGGTGAATGGGCTGATCTAAAGAATGTTGAAGAATTGACTCCCTCAACTTTAAAACCTGGACTTTTTTCTTCAAAATATATGGTGGAAGTTTTTGCCAAAATGGGAAAGAAGTTGTTTATGGATAAGGATGAGGGATACAACAAGACAGAAGAAGTAAATAATATTGGAGGAGAAGTAAGTAAGGCAATGAATGAACTATTGAAATATTTCGGAAAACCCGACCCGGAAAAACCGTATAAGCTACAAAATGCCTATTGGCCGTTTGTAAGTAGCGAGCCATATGTGAGAGGGCAGCTTTATGAAAGCCTTGGATTAAACAGGTATTTTGGTGAAGCCGCTTTTGCTTTCTTGATATCAAACTTTATGTTTCTTGAAAGGGGGACAAGTCTTGACCCGTTCTCAACCTTAGTGAAGCCGGCTGAAAAGAGATTGGCTAACTATGAGGTTAGTGAAGAGAGAGACCCCTTTGTCAGGCTTTTGGTTCAGGAAAGGATGGAGGAAGGCGAAAAAAATATGATAAAGATTGGAGGGGTGAGATCTTGGATGACTTAAAAGAAATGGTTCCAACAAAGCTAATTCCTACAGGATTCGATAACGGAGGAAGTCAGGCGTTGACAGAGGATAGATGGATAGGGTGGAGATGGGAAACATATATGTCGGGTGTGGATAGAAAGAAGAAAATGATCGAAAAGGATTCCGAATTGAGAATATCTATACCAGGTGAGTCAGCAGTGCAAAAATCAGCAAGGAATAGAGCTCTTCAGTCATATGGCCGTACTTTGAATCCAGCTTGTGATGTTGAAACGATTCTGACGATTCTGAGGAACGCATTGGACGTTCATAATTCTGTAAAAGCTGCTCTTGCTCCTGACGCTGGAGTCGATAAGATTGCGCCTACACTGAAGACAAAACTATTTATTCATTCTATCGGAGTGACTGATAATGGATATTCGTTGGAGTCAATTGATTTTGGCGGAAGTCCAAGTGGAAAACCTGGGACATGGATTTCACGATTCTTATACGGCGTATCAGAGGCGTTCTTGTTTGATCATTCAGTTGCTGATAATAAAGGTGCCAAGCCATATGACATGAAGCGTCTGTCAGATATTGCCGAGTCATTCTTTGGAAAGGATGTTCAGTCAGGGAACAATATTCTGTTGGGAGTTGATGGGAGTGAGGTATACGCCAAGAATATGAAAATTTTTATGGATAGACTGTGGAACAGAAGTTTTAAGGTGGTGGATGCCGTAGTGACTAGAAAAAGACCGGACAAATATCCTAGATGGTATGGTACACAAGTTCCAGTGACTCCTGAAGTTTTTGAAGTGTGTAATAAATCTCAACCATATTTCGGTGAGTGGGAGAGAGCGAAAAAGAGATTAAAAATATAGTCTACTAGAAGTCTTTTTTGTTGCCTAGCCTATATTGAATCGGAGACTTTCTTGACCGTGGCCGGTATGTTTGCTCCTCCTCCTTGGAGTCCTGGAGATCCGCCTGGTCCTGAGGTTCCACCATATACCGTAGAAAGGCGTTTCCTGAGTGGTCCGGCTCCTCTATATGAGGCTTTTGCCCACTCTTCGTTGATGTTCATTCCTGCCTTCAGGCCTTCTGTTAAAGCTGCTCCATACTTGAATGGAGGTACTTTAAGTGCGTCTCTGACGATGTCTACGTACTTGCTGGCCATAAGGAGAAGGGCGACACCAAAGAGAGCCAGCATAGCATCAGGGGCGTTACCCATGAAGTTTAGTTTTG
>CAZIPD010000064.1:0-2548 GCA_964541175.1 uncultured Pseudomonadales bacterium | reverse complement strand
TAGAAGAGATAGTAGATATAAGGCTGACCCAAAACGTCGGTCATGATGACCCTACTGTCCGGATAGCGGTTAACAACCTCCATGGCTTGTTTATAACCAAAGTTATATTCTTTGGGCATAACTTTTTGTGAGTGATTGAAATAGATATCAAAAATGTAAACAGTGGTCAGAAGGTAGGGAAGTGCGAGTAAGGGTAAAAGGAACTTGTTCTTATTCCAGAGATAATACATTCCCATTCCTGAAATGATAGCGAACGGAATGGTCATGAAGAAAGATCTGACTGTGGTGAACTCTTCCAGAGTCATTGACCCCGGAAGAGGAGCTATGAGAAGAAGGGTGAGGATGAGGAGAGATTCTTTTTTACCCCAGTGAGAAGCGATGAATATAAGACCGAGGACCAACCAAATCACTTCCAGCGGATTGAGTATCCCCAATGAGGGAATGTGTCCCCTTTCGGTGATGACTGGGCCTTCGTAAAAGAGCACCTCCGGAGAGAAATGATATAGGTATCTTCCCGTTACCAGAGAAACCGTCAGTCTTTGTTGATTATGGAAGAGGTTATAAATGAGGGGATCGTTGTTGTCTATTTTTTTGATCTCATCCGATATCTGCGGTTTATATCCAAAAATGCTCAGGCGAGTAAGACGGTTCCCCGCAGACCCAAAAAGCGTGCCGACAAAAAACCAGAGTCCAAAGATAACGGCCAGAACAAGCGGTATTAAATTTGTTCTATTGGTGATCCTTTTGGGGAAAAGGGAGAGGAAATCTTTCCAGTAAACCAGGGTTAATACCAAGAAAATGAGTGGGGTGAGGAGTTTGGCAGCTTGATACGAGAGGAGAGAAAGAACGGCAAATATCAATGAAGGAGCAATGTTGGAGCTGCCCCTGAGGAAACGTAACCAGAAGTAAAGGGCGAAAAGCAAAAGGGTGGTGAAGACATTTGTTTCCCAGGCTCCTCGGGAAAAATGGACATGCCAGGGAGATATGGCAAGTGCAAGGGCCGAAAGTGAGGCTAATGATAATGAATATTTTTCATTCTTGAATAACTCTTTGACGAAAAGGAAAATTGCCAAGATACCCAAAACACCAAAGGCTACCGAAGGAAAACGAACGCCAAATTCATTCAATCCGAAAATGGTAATAGAGGGAACGGTCAGGTAGATGTATAGTCCCGGCTTGTAGTCACCGAAGCTCTTAAACACGAGTGGAAGTGTAGTCCCGAATTCGTCTTTGCCGGTTTTGAGGATCGAGTAGGCATTGTAGCCGAGGGCGGCCTCATCCCAGGTCAGTCCGTTGGGGAGATTGGCGAGGTTATAAACACGAAGACCAAATCCGATGACAAGGGCAAGGATCAATAGCCAGTATTTTTTCATGGGATAGTGGCAATTATAAAAACAATACGTCCATCAACGAATTCTATCTTTTTTAGTTCCTTGGCATTATCAGGAAGACGATTAAAGGTGGTAACCAGAAGAGTTTTATGAGTGTCAATAACTTCCCCACTCTCGAGCTTGATCTTTTCCATATTTTCACCCCTATAGGGAATCTCCCAATCGTTAACATAATAATACTTCCCTACTTTGTCCGTCCAATACCAGTCCGATTTTTGGAAACGGATGTTGTCTCCACCGGGTTGGAGCATCGATGGGTTCAGTTGATCATAGAAGGCATGGAAAATGTGAGGTTCTCCGTATCGCTTGGTAAAGATCACTTTATCGTATTGACCTTCGACCGTTCTTAAATATTCAAAGACTTCTTTATACCCGTATTGCCATGAATCCGAGTAATAATGAGCGTACTCGCCATAATAGGTTTCAAGATATCTATATGTGGCGCCCGATAGAGAAATGACAATTGTAATTAAAACTAGTGTTTTTATGGCCGGTCTAACCTTGTCCAGCAAGAACAGTATTGCTAGCGATGCCAATATTGCTACCGATGGTATGAAAGGATTGGGACGAAGAGCCTGAGGAGGGTCGGCAGTTAGGGAGGCTGCCAGAGGAGAAAGTAGGAACCAGCCAAGTAAAAACATTGATTCTTTTTTTCTACCAGAAATAAAAATGGTGACTATTCCCAGTAGCGCCAGAATTGTGGCGGGAAGAGAGAACAGATTCTTTATGGGGATGGCGAACTGAGTCTGAGCTCCTTTCCATTGATAGAGGAATTGGGGAGTGAAGTAGCCAAGATAATTTATGGCGACCGCCAGGGAAAAATATACGGGGCGATTATGTATTAGCGTTGGAAGAGGTTTGGGGAGAGTTGAGTTCGTACGATCTTGGCCAATCTGAAAGACAACACTCTCATTGAGGATCTTGAGCTTGTTGTAGCGTTCGGTCCCAGTGCCACTTATCACCTGATAAATGACGAGTCCCAAGAATAGAGTAAATATCGATATTGGAGCGATGAGTTTTTTGGCAATCCCGATTTGTTTTCTGAAGATGACATAAAACAGAATGAGGAGCGTCGGGACAAAGACCCTGGCGGTGTTATATGTATGGAGAGAAAGGCCAAGCAGGAGGGCTGCTGGAATGAACGAGGAGGATTTTTT
>CAZIPD010000063.1:0-2598 GCA_964541175.1 uncultured Pseudomonadales bacterium | reverse complement strand
AATAGTGGAGAAAAAATCTATGCCGTAGGAGGTGAACACACCTACACCGTGGTCGGATTTGTCGGGAGTCCCGAAAATGCTTCGAGAATAATTGTGAACGATTCATTGGTCGGCCAGGTGTACATGACCAGAAATACTTTTGAGAAGAAATGGGCATCATTTGGGAATAGTGGAGTAGTGGTTTATTAAAAACCCGCCGGTTAAGGCGGGTGGAGAGTTAGGGGATTACGTGAACAGGAGTATCCAAAGGTGCAAAGTCGTAGAGCCATTTGGCATCGTCAATACTTAAATTGACGCATCCGTGACTCATAGGAGTTCCGAAGTTATTGTGCCAATAGGTACCGTGTAGACCATATCCTTGGTAAAAGTACATTGTCCAAGGAACATCCGGGAGATCATAACCCGGGCCGGTCATACGCGTTGATTCCAATTTGATATAGATGTTGAAGTCACCTTCTACCGTGGGTGTGTCGGGCATTCCGGTAGA
The DNA here is from genome assembly GCA_964541175.1 of uncultured Pseudomonadales bacterium. Classification (GTDB taxonomy): domain Bacteria; phylum Patescibacteriota; class Microgenomatia; order UBA1400; family MFAQ01; genus CAIQPO01. The sequence goes on along the minus strand of CAZIPD010000063.1, from coordinate 2,111 downwards.
GACGATAAAGGTGTTCAACAAAACACCATCCTCATAGGCGTAAACTTTTTGAGTTGATAGGACAACAACAATTTGTTTACCTACGACAACCGTCGGTTCCGGATCCGGAGACGGCGCCGGAATGATCAGTGTTTGCCCCGCGTATATCAGGTTGATGTTATCGAGATCGTTCTTCAGGGCGATCTCGTAGACGCTAACGTCGAATTCCTGTGCTATTTCAAATAACGTATCACCGGAGACTACGGTATATGTGTACGGAAGAGTGTAGGTGACCGTGAGAGTTGGTGAGATGACTTCAGGAATATAGATCGGTTCCTCGGTCTGGGTCGGAGTCGGTGGCACGCTTAGCGTAGCCGTTACGGTCTCAGTTACTTGGATCATGGCCGTGGGAAGCGGCGCTTGAGTAGCGTAGGGATGGGCAGTCGGAACTGATGAAGTGGCAAACACGGGTGGTGGTGGCGGTGGCGATAGCGTAGGTGTTTGTGTGGTGCATGAGACCAATGGAATGAGAAGAAATGTAAGGAATAGCCATTTTTTCAAGAATCACCTCCTGTAAGTTAAGGAACAACTGTGTGATTATACCCTTAACCGTATCATTTTGTGGCTATACCAAGCCTGAAGGCCGTCAATCTGGCCGGTTTTCCCGAACCGATGGGCATCAAAAGAGTGTCGCCAACAATTGCCGGAGAGGCATTGATACTGGCATCAGGAATTTTTTGTTCCCAGACTATGACACCGGTATCTCTTTTGAGAGCGTAAATCGTGCCGTCATAGGTAGAGGTGATCACCAAGTCGTTGACGACCGTGGCACCGCCGACGTTCATTGTGGGGAAGATTTGGGTCCAGAGGACAGAACCATCTCTGACATCAACTGCGGTCAGCTCCCCCGTTCCCTTGGTGAGGTCGAAAGTGTCTATGACAAGACCTGTCGGGGTGTAATCGGCGAATAGATTGACTATTGGAGCGAAGACTACTCCGTTGGAATAGGCCATGGGGGTTTCGATGCCACCCAGAGGGCCGGGGTAAACCCGAGTTGTACCCTTAGGGAGGACGGTCAAATCATCATTTTGATGTTTTCCGACTTTGGTTTCCCAGACAATGGATCTGGTATCGGTGTCAAAGGCAACTATTTTCCCAACTTTTCCACTGCCAATGGCCAGGGAGCGATTTTGTTCATCTTTTATCAGAATAGGAGAGTTTTGAAAATCCAGATCGAAAAGATCATGGGGAGAGACCTGGTTGTACCAGGCCAGTCTCCCGCTGGTCGAGTTCAGGGCCACTAGACTATTCGTATATAGATTGGGGCCGGGTCTGCTTGTACCGTTGGGGAATTCTTTTGTTCCGGGCCAAGGGGCGGGGTTGCCGATACCGAAATACAATAGTCCGGTATTGACATCAACTGCGGGTGGGTACCATGCTCCCCCTCCGCTATTGACGGTCGAGTTGCCCCAGATATCGGAAGAGTCGACGGTATTAAACGACCAGACGATCTTGCCGGTACTTTGATCAAGAGCATAGATCACTCCTACTCCTCCCCCGGTATAGAAATTTTCATTAGAGGTGCCGGGGACCGTAGAGACATATATTTTGTTATCGAAGGCAGTTATTTGAATGTCGATTCCAATGTTTTTGATCAGGGATAGATTGGTTGTCCACAGCTCGTTACCACTGAGATCAAGTGCTGCTATATCGTAGTGACCTTTTTGAATGAAGATTTTGTTGTAGGCAACAGCAGGACCGTTGGGACCATAGGCATCAAGGTTATATTCTTTCTTCCACTTCAGGGCACCGGTAGTGAAGTCGATGGCGTAGACATTGCTTTTCAGATCTTGGATATAAACCGTGTTGTCGAGAACGAGAGGATTGGTTGCGGCTGCGCCCCAGGTCCCGACCCCCGTAAGTGGTACAGACCAGGCAACTTCCAAATCCCCTATATTCTCTGAGTTGATCGAGGAGTTCACCGCTTCACGGGTATTGGCATAGTTCTGATTTGCCATCGGCCAAAGTTTTGATGAGTTCCTTATTTCCGATGGGATGGTCTGTTGAATTCTGGACAGGCTGAAGGCACCATAGCCAAGGACAACTGCGATGAGAAATAAAAATATTTTACT
>CAZIPD010000062.1:0-2601 GCA_964541175.1 uncultured Pseudomonadales bacterium | reverse complement strand
CCTACAAGAATTTCAAGATTTATCCGGACTCCAATAAAGACATTCTCTATCCGGTTACCTATATCGAGCCTGTTGAAGGCAGGGAAAAGTCTATCGGTCTAGACTTTGGCACCTATCCAGAACGCCTGATCGTGATCGAAAACGCCCGGGATACTGGGACACTTTCCACCTCTCAGATCACCACATTCGCCAGCACAAACAAACCCGGTTTCTTTTTTCTCCTTCCGCTCTACCGACAAGATTTACCTAACGGCACCATAACAGAACGTCGAGAAGCCTTCGAGGGAGTGGTCGGGATTTCATTTCGTTCCGAATCCGCCTTCACCTTTGACAAAATTGAGGATTCCTACCCTTTTCTAGATTTCCAGATTTATCTGGGTAACGAAGTTAATCCCGACAATCTTCTTTATGATCATGACGAAGACTTTACCGCAGTAAATCCCCGCTTCAAAACTACGAGAGTGATACATCAGCAAAAACAAACCTGGACCATCCTCGTTCAGAGCAAGCCTTCACTTTCACTCACAGATCCGGAAATGATTCTTCCCAACCTGGTTCTATTTTCTGGCCTCATCGGCACTGCACTCCTAGTCACCTTCTTCCTAACGCAATACTATAGATATCTGAAAACCGAGATCTCAACCAAGAGCTCACAATATTCAAAAACGTAACTACTTCAACTAGTATTTTTACGTGGGAAATTGTATTCTTATATTAAGAAAGGAGGTGATTAACGTGTTCCGCAACATAGGTTTGGTTGAAATCATTATCATTGCCGTCGTTCTAATAATTCTGTTCGGTGGCAACAAGCTTCCGGAGCTAGCCAGAGGTATTGGCGAAGCGATAAAAGAATTCCGTAAGGCTTTCAATAGTGATGATGAAAAAAAATAAATAGCAACTTGCCACCTGCACAATGAAGCCAAATTCCCCTGCCCTCATTCTATTAAATGTACTTGGCCTATTCGGGCTCTTCCTTGCGGCCACAAAACCCGCTCTAGGAGCCGAATATCAAAACTGCACTACCGATCAAAACTGCACCATCGGTGAATTCCTCTTCGACGATTCCTACACTCCCGACGCTACAGCCAGCTGTGAACTCACCAGTACTCACGACTTCCCTGACGATCCTGCCACTTTGAGTGCCACTCCCAATGGCTATTATTCATATTCCTTTGATGCCGGCTCCGTCGAAGGTACCTACCCGACAAAGATTTGCTGCACCACTTTCACTCAAGATTATCTCTGTCTTGATAAAACCTTCACCGTTTCCTCCACCTCTTCGGGTGGTGGTTCAGGACTTACCGCCGAGGAAGTCTGGGACTACACCGACCGCTCCATAACGAACACGAGCTCCGTTGCCGCCGCAGTCTGGGATAACCCCACCCGTGAACTCACCGGGTTTGGCACCCTTGTAAATTCGATCTGGAGTAACTCAACTCGTTCGCTGACTACCTTTGGGTCCCTCACGTCAGATATCTGGGGATACAGCTCACGTTCTCTATCAAACTTCGGCAACCTCATTTCCGACCTATGGTCACACAGCAGTCGCAGTTTGACTACAACCGCAGACTCGGCAACCACCACCCTTAACGCTGCCAGCATCAAAGAAACAAACGACATCGTCAAAGCGAATGCCCTCATGCTGGAGCAGTTAGTCAACAAGCCCATCATCAGGAATTTCATCGACGAATCGGAAACACCCAACCTCTCTGAGAAGTTAAAACGCACTCAAACAGCCGCCGCCGATCTCTTCGGGTCAGTCCAAAATATCAAAAGCCGTAGCTTAACACTCCAGGAAAAATGGCCTAGCCTTTCAGAGAATGAGATCAAGTCTGAACTGTCCACTCTCTCCAGCCTCTTTAAAGAAAATCTTTCCCAAGAAACCACACTCATCGGTACTACCGACTGGCTTAAGACTTCTTGGAATAGTCACATTCTCCTCAACCTTTCCAATCAAGCCCAAGCAGCTCAAAGCCAGATAGACAGTCTCATAAACGACCTCGACCTCTACGGTAAAGCTTCAAAGGTCACATCATTTACACCGGCCATAAACAGTATTCAAAAACTGGACGATCTCGTTGGCTCTTCTCTTTCACAGAGTACCGACCTCAACCTTTTCGGATTTATCAAAGAAACATCTACTAAAATTGCACTTTTCGATCGGCATACGGACGAAGGCCTGCGGATTCTCACGGAGATCAAAAAAGACAGTTCCCAAGACCAATCGGCAGCCGCCACCCAACTGTCAAATGATATCCTGGCCGCGAACATGATTCCTCAAGTCGGCTCCTTTTTCCAAAAAACCACCAATACGAACACTCTCACCAACAAAATACTCGGACTGCTTGCCATCATCGATACAAACAAACTTCTTCTTGCGGGTAATACGGGTCAAGCAATCAAAAATATCTGGTTGGAAGAGGGTAGTATCATCTTCCGTTCCGTAGCCACCAACCCAAGCCGTTCACTCACCCAAAAAGTCACTGTCAAATATTTACTTCCCAGCGAAATAAAAAAAGAGCAAATCATTAGTCACAGTCCCGAACTCGTTATTGAATATGATTCTATCGAAAACACTCTTGCCGCCTCCGGTGAAATTAC
>CAZIPD010000061.1:0-2691 GCA_964541175.1 uncultured Pseudomonadales bacterium | reverse complement strand
CCGATCACCTTGGCGGGTACTCCTCCGACTATGGCTTTTTCGGGAACATCTTTGGTAACTACCGCTCCGGCAGCGATGATGGCGCCGTCGCCAACATGGACTCCGGGAAGAATGATAACTCTGGGTCCAACAAAGACGAAGTCCCCTATCGTCACCGGTTCTTCGGTGGCGGTGAAGCTTTGGTCACTGAGGTTATGTTCAGAGTTGTAGATCATGACGTCGGTGGCGAAGTCACAGTGCTTGCCAATAGATAGAGGTGCTCTACCGTCGAGAAAGACCCCAGAACCGATGATCGAGCCTTCGCCGATGGTAATGTTCCTTGGTTGAAAAAATCTGGCTCCCATGTGAATGGCGGCTTTCTTACCAAGTTTCATTCCCGAAAGTCGATAACAGAAATTTCGAAATGTGTGACTGGGAATGGCGCCGGCGACATTCAGTAAGAGTAACTTGAAGTCCAGGAGGTAACTGTAGAGGCGATTGGCGATCTTACCTAGGGCCGTAGAAGAGTTTAGCTTGGCTCCATCTTTGTTGACAAAGTAGACGCTATTTTCGGAGAGAACTAAATTTCCTAATTTCATACTGATTTAAGAATAGCAATAATTTTCTTGGCGGACATAGTCCAGTCAAAACGTCTGGCGTTTTCCTTACCTGCTTTTATTATGGCGATCCTTTCAGTTTTTGATAGGGCGAGGGCTTTTTCGATGGCCGACTTGATGGAATCAATAGACGTTGGGTCATCGATGTAGATACCCGACTCCCCTACCACTTCAGGGAGCGAGCTGATGCGAGAAACGACTACGGGTGAGCCGACTGCTTGGGCTTCGACGGCCGGGATGCCAAATCCTTCATAGAGACTGGGTAAGACGAAGGCTCTGGAACCTTTGATCAGTCCCGGCAAGTCTTCGTTGGAGGCAAAGCCGGTAAAGATGACTCTATCGGCAATACCGAGCCTTTTCGATTGGTCAAGGATCTGTTCGAATAACCAACCTTTCTTTCCGGAGATGACCAACTTAAGTCTGGGTGAGTCCAGTTTGGCGAAGGCCTCGATCAGACGAACGATGTTCTTCCTTGGCTGAAGTGTTCCCCAGTAAAGAATATAACTGCCGTTGATGCCATATTTTTTCTTGACCGAGTGGATCTTGGTCTTGGGAACTTTTCCGTGGAAATTATCTTTGTCATACGCGGGATAGACGACCTCGATCTTTTCCGGCTTGGTGCCATAAAGTTTGATGATCTCGTTTTTTGAGAATTCGGAAATGGTGATGACCTTTTTGGCTTTTTTTACAGATAAGGGAGTCCAGCGTTTGAGCTGATTGATGTCGTAGGAGGTGAAATATTCCGTCCCGAATCTTTCAAACGACATATCCATAAGGTAGATGACTTGTTTTACGGGAGCAAAAAGCGGAGCATAGTGACTTGGACTAAACAGAACATCGATCTTGGGTTTACCGGCCCAAAGTCTTTTGGTCAGACTGGTAAAAACCCAGGCCTTGGGGCTACCGAATATTTCGTAGTTAAGTTTAGAGTTTCCTTCCGGCATATCGGGGAGCGGTCTCTCTTTGGAAAGGGCGATCAGCTTGTCGCTATCCCCCACTTCCTTGGCCATGTGAACAAAGATGTTGTAGGCCACTTGGTTGACACCAACGCGTTGGGGAACATTTGCCTCGTTAATATCGAACCCTATATTCATTTATTTTGGTGTTTAGCTAAAACTTCTTTATAGATCGAGTAGGTACTTTCCGCTGCTTTATCCCAGGTGAATTTGGCTGCCTGAGCAATACCCAGTTCACGTAGTTTGCCTCTATTCTTGACAGCTGTGATTATACCAGCGGCGATGTCTTCAGGGCTTTGAGGGTCAACGAGTATGCCTGCGTCACCAACTACTTCAGGCATGGAAGAGGTGTTCGAGGTGACCACCGGGGTGCCACAGGCCATTGCCTGAAGGGGAGACAGACCAAAGCCTTCGTAAAGGGAAGGGAGCGCATAGACCAGGGCTCCGGAGTAAAGTACGGGTAGGTCGCTGTCGGAAATGTATCCGGGCATAAGGACGTCTTCGACGGGTGTGGGCATCTCTCCCCAACCGGTACGGCCACCGATGAGGAGGGTGAGATCGGGGTATGTTTTCTTAACTATCTGAAAAGCCTTGATCAGTCCTGCTTGATTCTTCCTTGGCTCAAGGGTGGAAAGAGAGAAGATATACTCACCCTTTATCTTGTATTTGCGCTTTATCTGATCGGCCAGTTCCAGAGGTTGGGGGGTAAAACGCCCTTCAACCCCCTCGGGGATGACGACGATCTTATCCTCAGGGATTCTGAGTATCGAAATGAGGTCTTCTTTGGTCGAGCGACTGACGGCAATGATCATGTCCGCTTCACGGGCAACCCAATGGAGGCGTTTTTTGTGGGCTTGTCTAATCGACTCCGTGGTCGTCTGTGGATATTTAAAAGGAATCAGGTCGTGGACGGTGGTTATTTTGGGTAGCCTTGAGGGAGGCTCGGTCCAGTCCGAGGTGTGAACAAGGTCGACTTCACCGATGAGTTTTTCTACCGGGAGGATATGAAGAGAGTTCCAGAGAAAATCCAGAAAGGTGGGGGGGAAGGGGAAAATCTTCGGTATACCTTTAAGCTTTTTGGCTAGCTTTGTCAGCTCTTCTCTTCTTCGCAGAGATCCTCCAAAAAGGATAAATTCATC
>CAZIPD010000060.1:0-2699 GCA_964541175.1 uncultured Pseudomonadales bacterium | reverse complement strand
TAATGTCGTTGTCTTTGGTATTACGAGGGTAGGTGTTTTTGCGGTGGCAGGAAGTTTGGGGGTAACAGTAATAAGAGGTTTGACAACAACGGCTTCCTCAGACGGGGTAGCCTCGGCGAAGACTACTCTTCGATCAGGATAGGTGTCGTTTATGCGGTTCCAAATTCCTTCACAAGTAATTAGATTTAGATGAGAGAGACCGTCGTTGGAAAGAAAGACAGGTGTGGAGTCATCATTTCTACCAAATACGCGGATCGATCGGACCGTAAAGGTAAGGGTATTTCCTTTGTCATCCACGACATATACTTTGTCGTTGGTCTTTAGATTGTTAAGAAGGTAAAAAACTTTTGGTACGCCATTATCAATACCGAAATGACCGCCGATCACGGCACTGCCTATTTGTCCCGGGCGAGGTCCAAGAGCGTACCAGGCGACATTTACGGACCCTGCGGGGACATCCATTCTTCCATCCGGGGTAATGTAGGCATCTTCGATGGCGGTGTCAACTCCTATTACGGGAATCTTAAGACGGACCGGAAGTCCTTTGGGGGAGCCTTCTTGACGAAGTTGTGAGAAGGCATCCGTGTCGGTAACTTGACCATAAGGTTGAAGTGCTGCAGTCGGAATTTTCCAGCCAAAGGAGCTATCAGACAGAGTGTTGTTTGACAAAGAGGAGTTGTTCTTTGGAAGGAATATTTGACTTCTGAACATCAGAGCAGCCCAGGCAAATATGACGATGACCAAGACGGACTTAATGTAATTCGATGGGTTCACAATTTTTTCAATGGGTAATTTCTTTGTTTTTGGCATTTTTATTAATTGATTGATTATCTTGAATACATTAAGTCAGTGAAGACTACAAGGCGCTTGTTGTAGGTGTTTGTATTTTGGTTCCAAACGCCTTCACAGGTAATGAGATTTAAATGTGGGCTATCATTTGGGATGAAGACTTCTTCTGCGTAACCGTGATCATAAAGACGGCTTTCCCTGACAGCATAAGTAAAGATATTCTTATTACTATCTTCTATATAAAGAATATCACCCGTTTTAAGTTTATTGAGGTTAGCGAAGACTCCCTTACTACCATCTTTCTCATTTAAGTGTCCGGCAATAACGGTACTACCGTTTTCTCCCGGGCGAGATCCCGGCATGAACCAGCCGACATCGGAGGAGTTATTGGGACTATCCATCTCTCCCTGGGTGATACCTAAATACTGGATACCGGAGTTGATATTTAGGGAGGGAATGATAAGTCTTACGGGAAGCCCAGGGTTGCCTTTTTGGTTTTCGGTCCCTAAAACAAGATTATTAGTATTGTTTGAACGGTGGAAATTAATACTTTGGTATAGACCTGCCGATGACATTGTGAACAGCATTGCAGAAAGCACGCCAAGAATGTTTTTCTGAAATGACACTTGATTGATGTGTTTCAACACCTGAGGGGACTTAACTTTTTCTTTGAATTGAGATCAGGATTGCGGAAACTCCGAATATAAGTCCCGCCAGAGGATACCACAATGAGTTGTTGGTTTTTGGGGCTAATCCGGTGTTTGGAAATCGTGGAACACCCGTGTTGGGAAAACCTACCGAACTCGTTCCTCCGATGAGACTGGCTTCTCCATATTCTCCAATTTGACAATCGTTTCTGGCGGCTACCTGAAACCACATAGGTGTATTTGATGGAAGATTGTTGATGGTAGTGGAGAAACCGGTAACGTCTGTGTTGAATAACCAGTTACCGTTTGATGGACCATACCTGATATTAAATCTGTCGGTTCCCGAGTAGGGACCCCAACCAAGGAAGATGCTGGTAGCATTAACTCTTCTGGAGTCAATGATGTTCGGGGGAGTTACCCCCGTGGTGATGGTGGGACAGACGTATACAGGAGCATCCGTCGTTGAACTGGTAGTCGTGGTGGTGCTGGTTGAAGTTGTTGTTGTAGTTGAAGTGGGTGTTGGAGTGGGTGCGGGACAAGAAGGGACACTGAGAGTGTCCGTATCAGTGGTTACGGTGCCAGCAAATGATAAAGCCCGTCCTGTCCAGGTGACGGTACTGCCAATCGTTATACCCGCGTCGTCGATGTTAGTCCCGACGAAAGTGGAGTTTGCTCCGAGAGTGGTAGCGGCGGTTGGTGCCCAAAAAACATCGCAGGATGAAGCTCCACTCAGTGTAACAACGGAGTTGGCATCGGTGGTAAGAGCTCCGTCGATCTTAAAAATATATGTCCCACTGCCCGAGAGAGTGATACCACCAGCTCCGATGGAAGCCGCACTGGCTGCTCCTGTGCAGTAGACCCCAGGGGTATAGACTCCTATCGTGCCGTGGGAAGTGTCGGTGGCCAGGTCGACAGCGCCAAGAGGAAATGTATGGGTACAGGCTTGGCCGTTTATGTTAGTTAAAGCGGAACCTTGGTCGGTACCGGCGGTAGAGTACTTACTGGAAGGGGGGCTGTAAGTAGTTCCGTTCACGGTAGGGGCAGTTGCCGGACCGGTAGTATATCCAAGATCTCCCGTAAGTGTGGTGCCGCCAACTGTATTTGTGTATGTAGTAGATAGAATGACAAAACTGTCGGCTTCTCCGAGACTGGGTGAAGTGGCTGCATACACAGGAGTCGGTGCTGTATATAGAAAGCCGGCCAGGAGGGGGATGAAGACTAACAGAGATGACGTAACCAGAGCAGTTATCTTTCTGATCTTCA
>CAZIPD010000059.1:0-2847 GCA_964541175.1 uncultured Pseudomonadales bacterium | reverse complement strand
CGGAATAAGTCGATGCCTTCGGATAATTTGATATTGTGCTGTCTGATCTTTTTTAGTCCGATGGTCGGGGATTGTGATGCTATATTGTGTATCTTGCTGCCAATTTTACTTTGTGAATCGATAATCGGCTTGTTCTCGTAGATCTGTTCCGATTTTTCCTTAAGAGGGCGCCACCACCATTCATTGTCCTGGTACCATTTGACCGTTTCAATCAGGAGTTCGTCGGTGTCTGGGTTGGGACTCCAACCAAGTTCATGGTGCATCTTCGTCCAGTCGACGGCGTAGCGTCTGTCATGACCGGGGCGGTCTTTGACAAACTCGATCCTGTCTTCGGGGAGCTTGAGTATGGAGAGGATCTTTTTGGCCAGGGTGAGATTGTCGATATCCTCGGTCAATCCGCCGATGGTATAAGTCTGCCCTACTTTTCCCTCATGAACTACTTTATCGATGGCGGAACAATGGTCGATAACATGGAGCCAGTCGCGAACGTTCTTACCGTCCCCGTAGATATGGATGTTCTTGCCATCGAGAAGGTTGGTTATCATGCGGGGAAGGAATTTCTCGGGATCTTGGAAAGGACCGAAGTTGTTACTACAGTTGGTGATGGTTATGGGGAGACCAAAAGTCTCGTTGTACGAGCGAACCAGGTGATCAGATGAGGCTTTTGACGAAGAATAGGGAGAGTTCGGTTGATATGGTGTTTCCGGAGTGAATTTATCTTTAGTGCCCAGGTCGAGTGAGCCAAATACCTCGTCGGTACTAATATGATGGAATCTGATATTCCTCTTGCGAGCTGCTTCCAACATTACCTGTGTGCCGATGACGTTGGTCTTGACGAAGATGAGGGGGTCGATGATAGATCTGTCGACGTGGGTCTCGGCGGCGAAATGAACGATGAGATCGCAACCGTCAACGGCTTTTTCAGCTACTTGGGGGTCGGTAATGTCACCTTTGATGAAGGTGTAGTTGGGGTTTGAGGAAATATCCTGAAGAGACTCGATGTGTCCCGCGTAGGTGAGAGCATCTAAATTGGTGACTTTATCCTGGGGATATTTTTTCAGCCAGTATCTAATAAAGTTACTGCCTATGAATCCTGCTCCGCCAGTAACTAATATTTTCATACGAATTAGATAGTGATTTTACTCAGCTCACTCACAAGAAGTTCCATGTGGTGTTCCGATCGGGCATTTTGATTGATATTCGTGTTAGGTCCGATGATACTGTTCTCGATATCTTTTTTTACTTTGTCGATGGTGACCGATTCCATGAGAACTGAGTCGGATATTGAACCGTCGACGATCATACAGTTATTGTATATAGAGGTGAAGGGGCCGATAGTCGAGTTAGCGATGGTGACGTTGTCACCGATACTGGAGGGTCCTTTAATAGTGGTATTGGTGATCTTACAGTTCTTACCGATTTCGACCCTACCTTTGATCTTGACCGTGGAGTCCAGGGTCGTTTCGATCTTGGTCTTGGTATTTTCATCCAATAGGCAAGCGTTGGCTTCCAGCCAGTCCGCTACTTTGCCCGGGTCGAGCCACTTGCCGTCGATCTCAAGAGTGTCGACGGTTTTCTTGTGGTCTATTAACCATTGGAAAACCGAGGGTATTTCAAGTTCCCCGCGAGCTGAAGGCTTGATGGCACCTTTACCGTGGAAGCATTTGTAGGCTTCGGCGGTTAAGAAGTAAATTCCGGGAATGGCGTAGTCATGAGGAGGGTTTTTGGGCTTCTCAACATATTCGATCAGCTTTCCATTTTTGTCGAAAAAGGGAACTCCTAACCTGGTATTTTCCGGGTGGTGGACAATGCCGACCAAGCCGTCTGGCTTGTATTTGGCAAAGTGATCGGCCAACTTGTTGACACCTTCGGTGAAGATATTGTCCCCCAGATGGAGGACGAAGGAGTCCCCATCGACGAATTTTTCGGCTACCCGAACGATGTCGGCTAGGCCTTTGGGCTCCGCTTGGAGGATAAAGGTGAACTTAACTCCCCATTTAGATCCGTCTCCCAAAAAGCTCTGGATGAGTTCCAACTGACCTGGGTTATAGGTTATACCGATTTCCTTTATTCCTGCTTTAGCAAGTGTTTCTACAGGATAGAATATCAATGGTTTGTTGCCAACAGGGATCAGGTGTTTATTGGCAGAGAAAGTGAGAGGTCTCATTCTTGTCCCTCTACCTCCGGTGGGAATAATTCCTTTCATAGAGACATGATTATATTACAAACCACGCTTGAAATGTCAAATAAGTCCTATAATAAGTAGGGCTCCGAGAACGGAAAACAAGAGATATTCAAAAATAATTTCCGGGTGAAGAGAACCTTCATATTTATGGTGGATTATTCCCCAGAGAAAATAGAAGGCGGCGAATGATATAACGACCAAATTGATTACTTGTTTATTTGACGAATAGATACCTACCAAGACTATTGAAATAATGGCGGCAAAAAGAAGTACGAGGTAGTCGAAATGTTTTTTGGCGATCTTTGTTCTCATAGGACCAGTCCTTGACGAATAATAAAGAGGATGGCACCGAGCGCTATGAAGAATGTCAGATGGGCCCAGGTCTTACCCGATATCCGAATGAGGTTATTCTTCCAGACAAAGAACCAATCAAGAGCTAGAGCGAGGACGATGATGATCACGAAGGCGAGTGACCAGGATTTTTTGGCGTCGAGGGGTGAGATGCCGGAAACGGGATATACCTTGGGTGCTTCTTCGGCAAATACTTGGGAGACAACGTTACCCGACTCTACTTGCGAGACGGCACTTTGTCTGACACCGAACATTTGGACGACCAGAGTCGTTTCGACACCGTTGATGTATCCATCAACAACGGCAATACC
>CAZIPD010000058.1:0-2875 GCA_964541175.1 uncultured Pseudomonadales bacterium | reverse complement strand
GTGAATACTATATCCTCAAAAACAAAACGACAAGAGTGAATTAATGGATCAATAACTCAATAGTCACAAACAGGAAATAAAGTAATAGCATGGCTAATCCCTCTTTCCTGGAAATTGTGTTTTTAGACTTAGCGAATTGGTAAAAGAGAATCAGTCCAAAGATAAGTATGACAACACTGATCAGATAACTGTTTGAGAGCACTATGGTTTTTCCGTACCAAAGCGTCAAGCCACCAAAAATAAATGTATTAAAAGAAGACGATCCAATATAGTCCCCAAAGGCAACCTGGTTATTTCTAAAGAAAATAGACCTCAGCGCAAAAGACAACTCGGGAATATTTGTCCCGATACCAATAAGGAGTAAACTGATTAAAAACGGAGAGACACCCAGAGTCTCTGATAAATAAAGCGTTTGATCAACAACGAACTTACTAGCCACAAACACTAATCCTACCCCGATTAAGATCTTGATTAATTCTTTTCCTGTCTTGCCCCTTGGCTTCTTGGCGACCTCGTTTACGGCATTAATTAAACCGTTTTTTGACTCAATTAGAATGGCCAAGGTAATGTATGCCAGGATCGCTACAATTCCGTCGAACCTGTCTATTTTCCCGTCGATAGAGAGAATGGCAGGAAGAGACACCACAACCAGAGACACTAATAGATTTAATCCACTAAAGCCACTCTGAATTCTTATAGTGTTTCCGACAATCGATAGTAAAGGTATCAAAAGCAAGAAAATCACAATCGACGCACCAATAAGATTGCCTACGAAAATTTCAGGGTCGTTGTGTAATACAGAATTCACACCGACGGAAATCTCGCTTACTGACGTAAAAAATCCCAACAAAAGGAACGAAACGGAAAATGATGACAGTCGTAATGAACGGGAGATTCTTTCAATGGATTTGATCGCCAGCCCGGACCCGATCCATATACCGGTAAAACCAAGAAGGTAAACCAATAAATGCTGAACCAAAGGAGTCATTATAATTACTATACCAATTTTTGTTCCTCAAAGTTATTTTTTGACGGCCAATATAGCCATGAACATCGGGAACTCTTCTCTTGCCCGATTCTCCATTCCGGCTGCGCTCCCTCTGCTCTGTTTCCCAGATGTCCACTCTTCAATTTTTTCGATTAAGAATCCGGACTTGAATAAATACTCTGAATAGTCTGATAGGGGATGGTGGTATGACCAGGTAAACTGACCATCGTGTTTTCCGGGGTGCATTTCCACGGGTATTTCCATTGGATTCATATACTTGCTCACTCTTCGGTACTGGAGTTTATTTAGTTTATCGATCTCCCATCCACTCTGACGCGGGATGCGGAATGATGGGTGATTGATCACAATTAGGAATTTTCCTCCACTTTTCAGTTTCTCGGAAACATTCACCATCACCTTGTCGGGCTCTTTAATATTCTGAAGGGCTAATATCAGTACTGCGTTATCAAACAACTCATCGCCTTTAATCTTCTCGGTCACATCACCCACCATATATTTATGGCCCTTGTTGCCATCCATCTTTCTTGCCTTATCAATCAGGCCGGCTGCCAAATCCACCCCCAAATATTTTGTTTGCTGTGGGATATGTCTGGCGATCACTCCATTCCCACAAGCAACATCCAAAAGGCTCGATTCGGGCTTGATCTTTAACAACTTCAAGCTATTGGGGATAATTACCGATTGGTGAAAGAAGTGACCTTTCTCACCAACGATTTCCCCATACCATTTGCTGGATTTTTCCCAAGAAGTACTATTTCTCATCAACCATATTTTCTCACAACGTCAACATCTCTGTTACAACATCATTATTAGCCCGGTTTCGTTGTACATCCGCTGAGCCATCTCCAGTCTTACCTTCAAATCCCATTCAGGAGTTCCGACAAACCATTCAGGATGTACTCTCCTTAGCTCTTTAAGCAAACAAGGATCAATTTGGATTTCCGAGGCTTCTTCCCCAACAACTTCCTTTTCGTCAGGCCTATTCGATTTCTCTACCACGTTCCTCACCCCCTTTCGTATAGCAGGCCACAATTAGTAAGCTATATTACCATTATAGTTATTTACCTTGTTAAATACAATTATTGTTGACTTAGGCAAATATTTCTCATACACTAAGGTAGACCCAAATAAACACCGAACAGATATGCCGGAACCACTTGCATCAAAGATCAGACCAAAGGACTTAGCCGAATACATAGGACAAGACCATCTTGTCGGACCGGGTAAACCTATCCGCCTTGCCATAGAAAATAGATTGCTTTTCTCTTTCTTGCTTTGGGGAACTCCCGGCACAGGGAAAACTACCGTTGCCAGGATCTATGCCGATGCTCTCGACGCGGAATTTTTCGAACTCAGTGCTGTTTCTGCCGGCAAAGATGACATCAGGAAAATAGTTAACCTGGAAACAAAAGATGATCGACCAAAGGTTCTTTTCCTCGACGAGATTCATCGATTTAACAAAGCCCAGCAAGACTATCTGCTTCCATACGTCGAGTCCGGCCATCTGACACTCATCGGAGCGACCACCGAAAATCCCAGCTTCGAGGTGATTCCTCCTCTCCTCTCTCGTTGTCGCGTCTTTGTTTTAAACGAGCTCTCACCGGAAGATATCTCCAAGATCATCGATCGGGCAGCTAAAGCAGTCAAGCTAAAAATAAAAGCCGACGCCAAAGAATGGCTCTCTAACTTTGCCAACGGTGACGCCCGTCAAGCGATCACTCTCATCGAGTCCACGGCCAACCTATACAAGTCCCTCTCTATCGAAAACTTGAAGAACGCCCTTCAGTCCAAGTTTCTCCGGTTCGACAAACAAGGAGAAGAACACTACAACACCATTTCGGCTTTTATCAAATCAATGAGAGCCAG
>CAZIPD010000057.1:0-2881 GCA_964541175.1 uncultured Pseudomonadales bacterium | reverse complement strand
AAAGAGATAGTCGTAGTGGAAAAAACATGGATAAATTGTAGTGATGTAAGAAAGATCATCGAAGAGGGAGGAAAGCGTTATGTGGCATGTTTTGGGGGAGTATTGGTTGTTGATAAGGCGACCGGGAAAGTAACTGATCAGATATCTATGGTAGAAGGATTGGGTAACTATGTGGCAACGGACCTGGTGAAGAAGGGTGATGTTTTGTACATTGGATCTCAGGATGGTTTTACGATCTTTAATTTAAAGTCGAGAAATGCGAGAAAAATTTCAGTTGGAGAAGGACTGGTAAATGGGGCAAATATTAAACTTGCCGATGACGATACTGATCTTTGGGTAGCAACTTTCGATGGGGTGAGTAGGTATAACTATGAAACGGGAAAAATCACAAATTACAAATCAGAGTTAGCAGAAAACTCATCAAAGCATTCCGTTTGGGAAATAAAAACAACTCCTAAAGCTATATATGTGTCCGTTGGTGCCAGTGCTTATTCTTCGGGAGGTGTGGCTCGATTTGATAAGGAAAGCCAGGCTTGGGAGACCTGGAACTCCGGAGACTTTGAAGGATTAAAATTCCCCGGAAGAGTTGATGTTTTCGATATAGTCCATTTATCCGGAAAAGTATATGTGCGTGATGGGAACCAGGTGTGGGTAGCAGATGATATCAAGGGATCTATGTGGAAGTGGTTACCGGTAATTACCGAAGAGATAGGGAAGAAGCACCCAAATTCCGCAATAAGATCGGAAACGGTGCTTGGGGGAAAAATAATATTCAAGGTCGAGGAAGAGCATTATTATTTCGACCCCTCTTCAAACAAGGTGGAAAACATCAAGAGTGATCCTACATTAGTTTCCGATTACCAGAAATGGACTGACGAAACAACGCTCACAAAGTTAGATGGCAGACCGCTGAAGTTTTACGAGGTGATGGGTCGTATCGGAAAGTATATATTTATTTCCGGTCAGGACGGTCTTTGGGCTTATGACCAAGAGATGGATAGTTTTGAAAACTTATATCCAACTGTGGAGACTAATGGATACAATTTCAGTTACATGATCCCGGTAGAAAAGACCAGTAAAGTGCTTTTCTACTTTCAGTCATGCGGTATGGGATGTTCCAATCCGAAAATGGTAATCGTGGATATGAGTGATCTGTCCGCCAACATTGTAGATATCGAATCGGCTTGGGCGAGACTATCAGAGGCTGGAGTGGGACCGAAGGATGCTCTAGAAAGAGACACCTTGGTGTTCGATTCCATGGCCCCTAATTCTTCGGAAATTAAATTGAATTGGTTTACCGGGAAGAAGAGTGTGTTCTTTGATATCTTGAAGAACGAATGGAGAATAGGTGAGGAAGTTCCCGAGGGGACCTTCTCGGATATGAGGTCGATATACAGGTGTAACTTAGATCTTAGCTATTCAAAACAAGAGGGAATTGGTGGCGTGTCCGGTATCGGGTGCGAGGGTGTTGCCCAGGATGACCTTTATACATATACATATGTATTCGATCAAGACAAACCGATACTGACCCAAACCGATAAAATTACCGGCGCTAAAAAAGTTTTGACCCCGATCCTGGCCAGCCCGCAGTACACCCCATTTGAATGGAGCTACAACTTGACGGTCGGTGCGATATCCGTCGTTGACGGGAAAATATTTTTGGCGACCTCCAGAGGACTGACCGTTTATGATCCGAAAAAGGATGAGTGGAGACTGTTTTCTACAATAGATGGACTGCCTTCGGATGAGATCCTCAATTTTGCGGTCATAAAGAATGGACTGGTGACCGTTACCAATGCGGGAATGGCGATAGTTCCCAGGGAATAGAAAAAAACCACCTCCGAAGAGGTGGCTTGGGTCAGGAGATATCGAAGAAATAGGTGTATTCCATGTAACCGGCGTGGAGGTATTTGCACGAGATGGGGAATCGCTCACTTAATCTATGGGCAAGGGTCATGGCGTCGGCATTGTATGGGAGGACGTAGGCCTTAATGCCGACTATTCCTTTAGCCTTGCAGGTAAGGACAGTGGATTCCAGCAGTCTTCGGGCGATCCCCAGGTGTCTGTATTCAGAGTCGGTGGCAACGGAGATCTCAACCCAATTTACCTGGTCTTTCATTCTTCCGGCCTCGGCGTGACCAACGAGGGTTTTTCCCGAGTCCGTGACGACGTAGGCGAGGCAGAGAACGGCGAAGTTCTTGATCAGGGAAGCAAACACTGCCTCACAGGGAGGGTGAACGGTGCCAAAACGGCTGCGCAGGTCGTTTGGGGGCTGGCTTTCCCAGAACTTAAGGATCAGCCTGGCCAGTTCATATTCACGACCCGAGGGAGAAGCGACAATCTCGATTTCAAGGTTCATTTTTCACCTTCTTTGGATATTGGGAGAGGTGTTATCGAACAGGCATATTTTACCCTATTATGTTAGAATATCTTATTCCGTAAGGTTTTCTTTGGTTTTGGTTTTTGCCTGGCAGGAGTACTTGCCAAGGCTGATCTGAGCTGATAGAATATCGAAGCACTTTACCAAGTAAATAGCAGAAAAAAACAACATAATCGTTTGAGATGTGGCAGAGAGTGACGTTTAACATTAATTCTTTTTTTGAGAATTTGATCCTGGTTCAGGATGAACGCTGGAAGTGTACCTTAAGCATGCAAGTCGAGCGGTGAATCTTGGACTCGCAAGAGTTCAAGAGGAGCAGCGGCAGACGGGTGAGAAAAGACAGGAATCTACCCTTTTGTGGGGAATAGCCCGCCGAAAGGCGGGGTAATACCGCATAAGTTCGTAAGAAGAAAGGCCTTAACCGGCCGCAGATGGATGAGCCTGTTCGCTATCAGCTAGTTGGTAGGGTAAAAGCCTACCAAGGCTATGACGGCTAGGGGG
>CAZIPD010000056.1:0-2983 GCA_964541175.1 uncultured Pseudomonadales bacterium | reverse complement strand
GCAAAGGCACCACTTTTTTTGTAGAACTGAAGAAATAGTTTGAAAATCTCCCATCCGGTGAGCCATGACCAAGCCAGTTGAAGTTACGCTGTCAGAAATATCAGGTCCTAGTTATTCTTGATGAAATCTGCGGTCCTTTGGATGGCTTGGGTAAAGGAGTCTCCTGTCAGGTTATGACCGCCAGAGGGGTATTCATATAACTTGTGTTCAATATCAGTGGGTTCGAGGATTTTGATTAGATTGCGGCTATAGCCGATATTGACGACTTTGTCATTGACGGCATGGTGGATCTCTATCGAGCCATTAACCCCATCGAGATAGTTGGTGGGGATGACTTGTTTCCAAAACCAGCTGTCGGATGTAAAACTACCATAGGTGTCAAAGAGTTTCTGGCGAGTCATTTGGACCGGAGAGTTGGCAGGAGGAGGTTGGTAACTGGCATCGGAGATTCTAAACTGGGTCATGTCCTCGTAGGTGTAAACAGCACCCGACCAAATAACGACTTTCTTGATCTCGGAATGAGCGACGAAGCTTCTGAAGACTACGTTACCAGCCATACTATGACCCCAAAGGGTGATGTTGTCCGGGTTGATGACCGGTGACTTTTTTAGGGCGGAGTAGGCATTTAGGGTATCGGTGATGTAGTCAGAGGAGTAATAGGCTCCTCCCGGTTCTCCCTGCGAGTTTGCATGTCCGCGAAGGTCGATTTTCAAAATGACGATACCTTTTTTTGAGAGGGCGTCTACGTATGATGAGTAACTGATTGCGGGTTTGTACTCTTGGGGAGGGATGTAGCCGTGAACGAAAACCACCGCTGGCCAGCCACTAGGGGGAGGTGTGCCCTTGGGGATAGTCAGGAGGGCGTTTATACGGAGATCGTCAGACAGATAGCCAGTGAGATATGAGGCGTAGGTTGTGGTTTCAGAGTAGAACTCAAGAGGAAGAAGGGAGCCAGTGAAAGATCTGGTGCGCAAGTGGGGTATGGTCAGTTCCTGGAAAATAAAGGGAGTAGGTGAGGGGGTTGAGGTCAGCCCGAGTAGCGGAGGATCACCTCCTCTATTGGCAATAAAAAGGAGTGTGGCAGCGATGACAATAGTGATAAAAGACACAAAAAGTTTGATCATTTAGTTTATCATCAAAGTGTTGAATGGGGTTTAATTTAAGCCTAATTATTAAATACAAATAATTTCGAAAGTCACCCTTTCCGGTGGCAAACAACCGAAAACTTCGGACCTTAGTGTTGTGTTAACATAAGCTTGATGGATCATGAAGAAATTGGTGGAAATTACAGCGATAATAACTCTGGAGAAAATACCCCCTTTACCTTGCTAGAGTATGGTGAAGTTCCTGAAGGATATGTGCCTTTATATATATCAGTTAAGAAGGAGAGTGTTGATCACATATCTAAGTTGGGGTTTAGAGTTTCTGATAACCAGTCTGAGCAGAGACACGGAAAAATTGAGGAGATATTTCAAATAGCTGGAGAAAGAAACGGGAGCGGAATTAATAGGGATAGATGTGTGTTTGCTATCCCAAGACCACCACATCAAATTAAAATGGGGTTAACATTTGATGCGGACAAAGAAGTGCTATTCGAAGTTATGGTTGATCCAATAAGATGCCTAGTGGTTGATGGGGAGTCTTTTACTGAGGCCAGTTCTTGTCTTGATCAGAATGACGGAGAGGGAGCTGAAGATTGGGCGGATAAATACTGGAGGAATAGTAAGAAACTAGTAGATTATATTTTGGAGGGACATGACGGTGGCGATGAAGACGGGGATGATTTTCAATTTCCAGAGGTCTTAATCCCAGACGATATTCCTACGAGCAGGATAAAGCTGGTTAAAAATTATCGAGATACGAAATACGACTAGTGAAGCCTCAGTAGTCGTTGAATGAGAGATTTATTTCGAAAAGTTTATTGTGGAAATAATCATTTCGAATGTTCAACCCTTAGGTTTAGATTTGGCTTTACGCCTGCTATTGCCGGTAATAAATGATTAAGAACCTGCTCTGGCGTCATTTTGAACTTTTTACCTTGTGCCGATATTTTTATCCAACCTTCTTTACCCTTGTAGTACTTTTCGGTAAAGTTCTCTGTACCGATATAAATTACATAGCTTTCATTCTTCAGGTTCATTATTCAAATAGTAGCATATCGTCAAGTTTTATCTTGGATCAGAAACTGACAGATATTTGAAAAACCGTGCGAGCCGTTTTCGTCATCTGGTTCATATAATTGTTATACTGATTTGTGGTGTTTAGAATTTTAATGACTTGAAAGGTGGTGAATTTATAAGTGAAGAAGAAAATGTATCATAAGCATATTTTAATTGGAGGTTCGGTGATCGCCTTGGCGCTATTGATCACTTACGCCGTTGGTATGAAATTGGCCACATCGTCCGTTGAAGCCGAGAAGCCAAGTAATTGTGCCACCATTCAAGGCGGAACTATTAAAGATACAAGCGGGAATGTAATTAAGATCGGGGTAGATAAATATGGATACAACTACGAAGCCCATTTATTTAACGGTTACGAAGGTAATTACTCACGTCCAGCAACATTAGTGGCGTCAGGGAATAAGCTGAGTATGAAGTGGAGTGATTCTTGGTTATCCAATGTCGATTGTAACAATGATGGAAAGTTAGATAGAGGACTGGTGGATGGTATTGTTGGTGGGGTAAGCAAAGGTTGGTTAACCAACCACTATGTTGGTAGCTATCCAGATGGAGACGGTAAGGAGCAAAAGTTCACCGACTTTGTGAAGATCGTTTGGGTAGGTCCAGGAGGAGATCTTTGGGGACAATATCATCTTGTTCAGGAGATCTATAACGATACCGGGGAAGGAAATTCTCGGACGAAAGACGGAAAACCGGGCTTTGGTCTTAACGAGCAATGGACGAAGATGTAATCTGAGTCTTTGTGTATATTGAACAGCAGCCTGTCTGAGAAATCAGATGGGCCGTTTGTTTATTTGTAGCTT
>CAZIPD010000055.1:0-3077 GCA_964541175.1 uncultured Pseudomonadales bacterium | reverse complement strand
ATCCCCCACTCGTCTTGACCGGTCTTGAGGAGAGAATAGGCGGTATAACCTTGACTGGCTTCGTCGGCGGTAAAGCCTAAGGGGTAGGCTCCTAAATAAATAATTCTGATGAGGAACGCAAATCCAACTATCAGCCAAAGTAGGGGCCGCTTCATAGCAATAATTATATAGCGTTGGGTGCTGGTAATTTGACGGGAGTGATCACCGTATACATCAGCTCTCCTGATGGCAGGTAAATATCAGATAACTTGACCGCCCTTTTGCCGGCGATGAATCCGGCTGCCTGATTGGCAGGAATGACATAGATCGCATCTTTAAGGACAAGTGGGTCTTTTGCTCCCGAGTCCCTGACACTGGCCAGGTAGATATTGGTGCCGGTAACCTTGACACCTTCGAGGTTAAGATCCTCTTCTATGCCTTCGGTCAGCTTACCTTGAGGTATGAGCTCTTGGGCTTTGGCGGGAGGAAAGTTGGTGTAGTAGAGGAAGAAGATCAAAGAAGGTTCGTATGTTCTGGTCAATACAATAGTCTTCCCTGGATATTTATTGGCTTCGCTTACCAATTCCTTTAGTCCGGCGTGGAAATCTCTTTCGGAGAGTACTGGGTAGTGAACAAAATAATCATGTAGGTAGAGAGCTGATTCAAAGAGGATGAATAAAATTATAAGTAAGGAAACTAGGCGACGACTAAATAATGAATACAGGCCATAAGCACCAGATAGAATTAGAGGGAGGAGGAGCAGGAACGTGCGGGAAGAGTGGGTAGCACCGTCTCTTGTAATTGCGGATGGAGCCAGGGAAAGGAGAGAAAAAATACCCAGGAAAGCAAGAAAACTGAATTTGTGTCTAGAGGCGAGCAAGAAGAGTCCGATAATTATCAGAGGGAGTTGCGTCTTAAGCATCATCCCCCACCCCGGGACTGCGTGACGGAGGTTTTGATCGCCTTTGACAAAAAGAAAATCGGTGGAAATGGGGACTATCATGTTCTTTACAAAAGAGGAGGCAATCATTAAAGGCTTGTTGTGAGCCAATTTTGAAATTATTGATGGAGATGAACCCACAACAAGATTTTTCCCGAGGTCGGCTTGTCTTAGGAAATCTGTTTGGGTGGGAAGTGTGGGGTCGGTATGAATGGCGATCTCGGAAAAGCGCCTACCTGCGCCACCGGTGAGGATAAGGAGTGCTAGGGGGAGAAAAAGAATGAGGAGATATAGCTTCAGTGCCTTTGTGGAATAAAGCTTTTCTTTGAACCCGGGTAGGGTGAAAAAGAGGAAAGGCAATAATAGAACTGATAGTTTGGCGGTGTTGTAAACAGCAGGAATGAGTGAGAGAAAGATGAGTGAAAGTATTAGTGATGGAGATTTTCCTTTTTGCAGAAACCGAGAAAGGAAGAAAAGTCCGAAGCAAATAAAGGTGAATAACTGAGAAAGTTCAAAACCGGTGCGAGAATAGGTAAAATGCCAAGGGGTGAGAGAAAGAAGCAGGGCAGACAATAATCCTGGGTCAATATCTGTCGATTTATCATATATTCCAAAAAGTTTGAACAAGCTATTAGTGAGTAGGTAAAGCGCAAAGATACCAAGCAGAGAAAATATAGCCGGAGTCAGCCGAATGGCAAGGTCTACGGAAACGCCCGGGATGAAGGAGACGAGAGCGGTGAAGTAGTTAGATGAAGTACGGGTGTCGCTAAAAGAATGGAGTTGAAGGGGTAAAAAGTTACCTTGGTAGTCCTTCAGGTTGGCTCGAAGTGACTTAACTTGATAGCCAATGTCTACTTCGTCGGAAAAAAGACTAACCGGAAATTGGTTGAGTTTGTAAAGACGTAGGAGAGAAAAACCAACTATCAGGACGACAAAAAGAATATTAAGAATGTGTGTATTTTTCATTGGGATATCTTAGTTACAAGATAAAAGAGAGGTTTGCCAAATACGTCCAGTGTCTTATCTATTACCGTAAGTCCTTCAGGAGGAGTGGCAGACCAATCCCAGTCACCAGGAACCTCTTTCCCTTGGACGGCCATATAGATATCTCCCGGTTCAAGAAGTGATAATAGCGAGCCGAGATCCTTGGCTTGCCCGAAATATGTGTTCTCTCCAAATCTAAAACCGTTGAATAGTTCAGATTTGTAAGAGTCCGGATTGTCGGTGGTGAAGTTTTCCTGGAAGATAGCCGGAGAAAGTTTGGTAAAAAAGGCAAAGCGGATGAGGCTTGGCTCATAGGTATTATTGATGTAAAGCTTTCCTTTGGCAGGAAGACGTTTTGCCAGTTTTGAAAAGATGTCCTCGTATCCGAAGTGCCAGTATTTGGCGGATTCGAAACGGTAATGTGCCGAATACCTATTCCAATAGACTCCAAAGGTGTAGCCAAGGAGCAGAATCCCGAGGACGAGTAATGGTTTGTAAATCTTTTTATTATGTGAGAATTTCTCGATTACCGATGATAGACCCCAGGCGGAGATAATACAAATGGCCGGGATCATGACAAAAAGTCTGGTGGCGTGATTTGCCCCACCTTGAGTAAGAGCTGAGGGTAAGGGTGATAGTAACAACCAGAATAAGACAAATTTACTATTCTTGTCGAAATTTCTGATGGTCATAGCCAGCCCAATAAGGAAGAAAAATACGAATGGCCATAGGAATTCCCCTACCCGACCAACCGAGTGTCTGAAATATTGATCCCCATTAACGAAGAGGAAGTCTTTGTTAAAGGCAGCAGAGTAGTTGTTGAGGAATTGCCTGAAAATGGCATCATATTTATTAGTGAATACCCTATCCAGCTTCTGATCTGCTACCCACGGATCTGTTCTGGAAATGATCACGGAATCGATCAGTTTCTGATCGGAGAAAATGCTGATGCCCTTGAACCTACCTGCCGCTTGGCCAAAGAATATTTGATATGTGATCGGAATCATCAGAAGTGCTGCCGGGATTAAGCGAAGCAAATCCTTTTTCAAATTAATTTTCGGTCTGAAAGTTATATAGAGAAAAATCAACAAGAGTGGAGTAAAGATGTTGGCGGTGGAATAGGTATAGAAGGTTAGGGCAAAAGCGATGAGACTCCAGCCGATCTTTTCAGAGA
>CAZIPD010000054.1:0-3099 GCA_964541175.1 uncultured Pseudomonadales bacterium | reverse complement strand
GTAGTGAAGGAGGTTGTAAAGGGGGAACTCCACCATGCGATATCCCTTGGGATTGTCTTTACCGGATTGGATATTTGAGAAATCGTGATATGTGGGAACCAACATATTCACACCTTTTTCAACAAAGTTGCGAGTGACGGAGGCGGTATCGGCTTGACGGAAAGAATGCCAGTCGGCGATGGGATTGTTGATCCTATACAACCGGACAACCGCTCCGAGTATGATGACTAACGAGACCAGGAAAATTTTTGTTTTGTTCATGTTTTTTGAGGGCTAATTGCTAACCCCATAATTGCCCAGAATAGAATGGCGATCTTACTCGCCTCAAAAACATCGAGGAATATAGCGGTGATCAAGAAAAAAACCAAAACTCCAAGTGAGGATACTGCAATTACTTTATCCAGCCCGTTATTGGACAGTTTGTGGCGAAGAGCCTTATACAAACCAATAAGGACAGCGACGAAGGACAATAATCCCAGAATACCAGTTTCTCCTAGGGCACGGAGATAGTCGTTGTCTGTAGCGAGCGTAAGTGAAGAATAACCCGTTCCCAGAAATGGGTTTTTGTAGAAGGATCGAAGGGCACGTGGCCATTCGACATCAAATCTAATGCTGGTGGACCTGTCTGCCTGTATCGGACGGAGTGCTTCTTGGGTCGGTGTAGCGGATACTGTCGAGGTCTGAGCAAAAACCGGGTGGACAATAGTGAGCGATGTCTGTTTGAGAAATACATCAAAAATGCTTTTAAAACGCATCATTATTGTTGGAGAGGTAATGACCCCGATTCCAATGATTGTAATCAAAACAAAACTTAGAACGTATCTGCGGTAAATCATCGTAACTATGAATACCGAGGCTACTAACCCAGCAAGGCTGATCCGGGAACCTGTCTGCATAAATAGCCACATCATCGCAGAAAATGCTGCTATGAACGGAAGGCGTTTAATCCAAGAATTGAGACTGGCAGAAATTGACGCCAGGAAGATCATGATAATGGATAAATATACTGCCAGGTCATAATGACCGGCGAAAGTACTTGAAAGGGGTGACCCCTGAGTTAGGTAGAGAATAGTTCCTTTGCTGGATTCACTGTCCATGGTAGAAATAACAGGAGCGTTCAAATATATCTGAGCGAGCCCGTAAAGAAAGACGCCTATGGCAGGGAATAACAATAACTCTAAGAAAAAGAATCTATCTTTTTCATTCCTACCAGCAAAATAGATCAAGAAGAAAACAAGGATATATTCAACCCGGCGTAATAAATGAAGGATCGTTAATAAAGGAATTATATTTTTTGTGATCAGAATTGCTGAAATTGTGGAAACAAGTCCAATCGCAAAAAAGATCAGAATTTGTGGAGTGATTGATGGGAGGCGAACTTTTTTTTCGGCGATTAATTTCAATACGAGAACTCCAAAGATGAATGCTATGAAGAAGTCCTCGGCTCGAATGGCGACGTAAGTGTAGGGAACTTCAAAAAGCGGGAACTTGGGATACAGAGGGATAAATATAAATAACGCGGCAATGGCGTATTTATATAAGGAATTTAAGAGCTTCAGAATAGGTCCTTCGGCTTTTTTCATCTCCTTTGATTATCCCAAATATTAACCAGCGAAGCAATGAGCCGACGAAGAAGGCAAATTTGACCAGAGGAAGCTGCCAGCGAGGTTTGTGTTTCTTCCAGAAATAGAGCATGTACTTAACTTCGCTGGTGAGGGCCAATTGCGATCCACCGGACGCGCCGCCAAGATGAATTATCGAGGGGGTTTTCCTTAAATATGTCTTGTACCCAAGACCGGAAATCCTGAAAGTTAGCTCCATTTCCTCGGTGTACATGAAGATCTTTTCGTCGAAACCGCCGGTTTCATCGAAGACTTTTTTGGGAACCATCATGAAGGCTCCGGTGACCCAGTCAAGATCTTTGTCTTTGTCATAGACGCTTTTTTGAGGATGGAAGGAGGGAATTAATGGCCCGATAAGCGGTAGGTCGTCAATGAACAGTTGCCAGGCAAAAAGATTTAGGAGGTTGGGGAAATGGCCACCTGAGGGTTGTATAGATCTATCCGAGTTAAGGAGGCGGCAGGAATAGACTCCAAGATCCTTTTTTGTGGTGACAAAATCCAGTGCTTCTTTAAGAGCGTTATCCGGAATTAGTGTATCGGAGTTCAGGAATAGAAGATATTCTCCTTTGGCATTTTTAGCCCCTAAGTTATTGCCTCGGCCAAAGCCAATATTTTCTCCGGCATTGATCAGGGTGACCGAGGAGTTCTTTCCGGCGTAGTCTTTCAAGGCTTCGAGCGACCCGTCTTTTGAGCCGTTTTCAACGACGATGATCTCGTATTCAAACCCTCGTGAATGTTTAACAATAGAGTTAAGACAGTCCAGAGTAATATCTTTAGTGTTAAAAGAAATAACCATTATTGAGAGATCTGTCTTCATGCCGAAATGGATCTTTTAAGTGAGAGGTAAGTGATGTAGGAGCTGGGGAAAATCAATGCCCAAACCAATAATCTAGCCCAAGGAGAAGAAGAAACCGGACGGAGGGTAACCTTACTGAGGTAAATTTGATCTTTGAAATACAGTGGCGGTTTGCCAATGCCAGGAATAGGTTTCACTGCCGGAGAATTGGTAGGTTCCCATCCATTTACAAATAAGGAATCTCGAAAGGGGAAAAGGATTTCCTCGAGATAATAACTTGGGACCTGGTCACGAATGAACTCGAAGGATTCTTCGGGGCGATAGTTTAGTCTAAAAGAAGGTATTCGAATATTGAAGAATGAAGTTGAAAATTTGGTTTGCATTTCAGATATAACATCTTGCCTTACCCTATTGGTGTAAAAAGCCTTCTGATCCGGGTGTTGCCAAGTATCCCCAGACTCATCTGAGCGCACTGAGTTTTCTAAGTCAGGAACTGTCGGTGAAGGTAGCAATAGATAGACGCAGCCAATTAGAAATAATAACGCGGCTAAAGTAATCGCAAATATTTTCATTGAAAGAGTCTGGGGCGACCTAATTTATATTTATATTCTTTCAGTGGTCTTTCGCCGATCACCTTGGCGGGTACTCCTCCGACTATGGCTTTTTCGGGAACATCTTTGG
>CAZIPD010000053.1:0-3584 GCA_964541175.1 uncultured Pseudomonadales bacterium | reverse complement strand
ACCGGAGCCGAGCTACAAACCCTCTCCGACGCCTCGTATTACTGGAGAGTTAAAACAACGGACAACTCTAACTTCTCAAGTGCCTTCCAAGAAGCATCTCCCGGTGCCGTCTCATTCATTGTTGATACTGTAAATCCCTCTGTTTCAGCGGTTACTTCGGGCACTCTTACCACTACCGGCGCTACCATCACCTGGACAACCGACGAGGTTAGCTCATCCAAAGTCGATTACGGTCTGACTGCAAGTTACGGCTCCTCAACCACCGAAACCGATACTTCACCCAGAGTTACCTCTCACTCCGTCACTCTCTCCTCCCTTTCCTCCTGTACCACCTACCATTACCGGGTCAGGTCAACTGACGCGGCCGGGAACGAGACCATCGATACCGATATGACCTTCATCACTACCTGTGATACATCAACCCCATCGACCGATACCGGCACCACCACTACTACCCCTCCTTCAACCACCTCTACCCCAACCTGTAACGATCAAGCGCCCTCATCCGCTCCCTGGATATATGGAGCCATTGCCCAGGACTCTCAAAGTGTTCTCCTTTACTTTACTAAAGCAGGTGATCCTGTAGATGAATATGTCCTGGAATACGGTACTCAATCGGGAAATTACCAATACGGAGTTCAAGGCATACAAGCATCGGGTGACAATATGACCTTCCGGGTCGGGTCACTCGCCTCAAACACCACCTACTACTTTAGGATCAGGGGAGGCAATGGTTGTGCCACAGGATCCTGGTCAAATGAGATTTCATCTAAAACAAAAGGTTTCGTGTCAATAAACCAACTCGACTTTACCGAGTCTTTCCTTGAAGCCATACCGGAAGTACCAATTGAAGCACTCCCAACTCCAAAAGTGACTCCCACTGTTACCAAAAAAGCAGAAACAACTACTAAAGAAGAAGCGTTTCTAACCCCCACCGAAACCCCCTCACCAACTCCTACCATTCCTCTCAGGAATTACACTGTCAAGATCAAGGTTACGGATACGGACAAGAAGCCTGTTGAGGGAGCGACGGTTACCATTCACTCAACTCCACAAACCAGAACCACCGATGAGAATGGTATCGCCTCCTTCCAGAGTGTAGAAGAAGGGGATCACAAGGTGATAATCGCTTACGACAACTTTGAAGGAGAACAATCCCTTAATCTAACCGGAGACGTCAAGGAGTTTGACTTGAAGATCACCATCCAGCCCAAACCCATCTCTCTTTCACCTCTGGCTTACGCCATCATCGGCATCATGGGAACCATAATCATCGGCATGACTCTCTACATTCTTAAGACTAGAAGGATTAGATAACCAACCTTTTTTCACAGGAACACCATTATGTCCGTTAGTCCAAGTCCTTCATCACTCGCTTGTAAACTGCCTCTATCTCAGCAGCTCCTTTTCGCGCATCGTACTTTAAGGAGTGCTTCCGTGCCTTCTTGCCCAACTCCTCTCTTAGTTTTCCGTCAATGATCAGTTTTTTCAAGTTCATGCTAATGGTGTAAAAGTCTCCAGGGTTCGCCATCAGGGCTGCTTCCTCAACATTTTCTGGGATTCCACCACTGTACGTCGTGACGATCGGTAATCCACTGGCCTGAGCTTCTAGTAAAACTGTTGAGAATTGCTCTTGATACGTCGGAGTAGCTCTACTTGGCGCCACATATATATCTGCCAGATCATAAAAAGAGGGCATCTTTGAGTAACTTCCCGACCTGATCTTTACATTTTTTTCAATACCCAGCTGCTTAACCAGTTTATCTATCGTCTTCTTCAGGCTACCGTCTCCCACGAACAGGAACTTAAGTTTGTACTTGGACAGATCAGGGTCACTGATCAGTCTCTTGGCGCTACAAACTACATCCAAAATTCCTTTATAAAACTCCAATCTTCCGGTAAATAATATTGTGATCTCCTTCTTATCGAAGATTCTTTTTACCGGTCTAAATCTCTGGGTGTCGATCCTCTGACCAATGACCGTGATTTTCTCTTCACTTGCGCCTTCCAACATCAGCGCCGCTTTAGACCTCTCGGAGATGGCGATAAAATGATCGATGTATTTTATAGCCTCGCTTTTGAACCACTTTCTTCCCCAAATACCTTCATTGTTGAACGGAATATTCTCGAATATTGTTGCTACCACCTTTTTGACCTTACCCATTTTCTTTGCTCTCACACACTGATAGGTGAAGTGGTAAAAAGTATCGGCACAATGAGCGATATCAAACCCATCCAACTTGTTCTCCATTCCGATCAACCAATGAGCATCGACAAACAACCTATTCAATACCGGCATTTTCCATCGCTTAAAGACTCCAAACGATATATCCATGGGAGAAGGTAGCTTAATTACAGGGAACGGAAATCGGTCGTGTATCGGTGACCTGGAGCAGAAGGCGGCTATTTGATGTTTCTTGAGTAGGGGATAATATAACTGAGCCTCATATTGGTTAAGAAATGCTCCCCTGACTAAGGCAATTTTCATATGAGCTATTGTATCAACATCAAAATAAAAGAGCAGGCCAATTTACCTGATAGAAAAAGCAATTAAAATCATGATAAATTTACCTCTGTGGCGAAAATAGAACAAAAACAGGAAACCGGAGAACACTCCAACAAAACACGCGAGTTCGTCAGAAAAAACTGGCCGGTCGCGCTTGTTGTAGCCGGAGCAGCCGGTGCTATTGGGGCGGCTGTCTGGATGACTGCCAGATACTTAAGGGAAAAAAGTATTAGAGAAGCAAAAGAAGAACACGAACTTCTACTAATAGAAAAAGATGTAGAGCGGATGACAGACCCCACAGTGATCATGCTCGAATCCGGAGCATACCTCGGACAGTTAACAGGTAATGAAGCCAAAGAGGCGGCAGCAGAACTTGCCCAATACACCGAAGATGAGGAAGCCAAAGATGCCCTGAATGTCTTAGAGCAAGTTACGTCTTTTGAGTCCAAAAAAAAGCGTTGATCCACATATTCACAGAACATCTCATCGGTATGACCTTCTACATTCTTAAGATCAAAAGAGTCACTTACTATTCAAACTCCGGCTAATATATCTATTTTCCCCTCTTAGCTTTTAAGAGATAGGCGGCTGCGATTGAAGCGAATAAACCACTCCAAATTGCAATTGGCTGAGACAAATAGTAAGGGCTGCGTCTACCGAATTTTGACTTCAAACACCAAACTTGATTGTCGCAATCGGAATAGGGCGTGATCTCAGTTTGTGAAAATCCAAATACGGAGATGAAAAACAACATAATGATCAAAATTATCTTTACCGAAAGCCTATTTGTGAGGTTGTATAGAAAATGATTAGGTTTGATCAAGTATTTTCTTTTGTCACTGTCAACGGAGAACAAGAAGAGAGAAAAAGCTATAAGCGTGATTGAAAGTATAAAACCTTGGAGGATAATATATGGGTACAGAAGGACAAAATAAATAATCTGAAATACGCTATAAATAGCCCACAAAATCATCATAATAACAAAAGAAATTACAAAGGCCTCTCCCATATTACAATTAGTATATATCTTTCAACCCAGTTTTCGAAACTTGACTGAACAAAAAAGCAAAGTTTATTT
>CAZIPD010000052.1:0-3663 GCA_964541175.1 uncultured Pseudomonadales bacterium | reverse complement strand
GTTGCCATCAATCCGGCCTTTGTCATGTCGTTCTTCACCGTCTCGTTGATCAACTTATATCCTTCGGCATTAAACAGAAGATCATGAGCTTCCCAGAACTTACCTTTGTCATTCGCGCAATACAAAGCTCTTGTGGCTACCTCACCGTTACCGTGACCGTTCTGATAGATCCAAACGAACGAAGCCTTACCTTCCTGTACAAGCTTCTTGATCTCCTGGACCGGAGGTCTGTATGTTCCGCCGGCGGAAACCGGTTTGAATCTGGCTTCGCTGTTATATATATCGGCATTTAATCCGGATGCCACATGGCAGTAAGGACAGCTGGGGTCGGAGACCTCAACGAATAATACCTTCTTCTTCTCATCTCCGAATTTAATTAAATCTTGCTTGAACAAATCTTTTATCTGGTCGATGGTGACCGTCGGAGCCTGTGGTTGCTGTTGTCCCGCTACTTGAGCCTGAGGTTGGGGAGTAGCAGCTACATTTTTAAGTGCCTCGACTTGCGCCGACAGCTTTCCGATAAAGAAAGCGGCGCCTACTAGTAACAGCACCAATAGGGGCGTTACATTGTTTTGTAACTGATTTTGAATTTTTGACATAAAGCTATGATAACACAGCACCTAAACGACCACGAAATTGATTGTCTTTCCTTTGATATATATCACTTTCACCACTTCCCCTGCCGAGAGAAACTTCGCCACTTTTTCCAACCCCTCCGCCCTACCCTTAACCGTATTTTCTTCCTCATCGGGGCTTATCTCGATAGTACCTCTCAACTTGCCGTTGACCTGAACGGATATTGTCACCGTTTCATTAACCAAATATTGGTTTTCCACCTCAGGCCATGATGAATTGTGTACACTAAACTCTCCTCCTAGCCTTTCCCATAATTCCTCACAAACGAAAGGGGCTATAGGTGATAGCACTTGAACCATCTTCTTAAGATCCTCAATGGAAATTTGTCCTCCCTTCTCTAGCTCATTTAGCGTGGTCATTACTTTAGCGATAGTCGTATTGAACTTAAATCCTTCCATATCAACGCTTGCCCCATTCACCAATTTATTTATCATCACTCTCACCTCTCTGTCACTATCCAATATTTTCTCGCCCTCAATCTTTTCACTCACATATTTATAGAATCTGTCCAAAAATCTCTTCACCCCCAACAGCGATCTCTCATTCCAAGCCATAGTCGCGTCAAACGGCCCCATGAACATCATGTAAGACCTCAAGGTATCCACTCCGTGTGCACCGGCAACCACGTCGGGCAAAATCACGTTACCCTTACTTTTACTCATCTTATTACCATCTGGGCCAAGAATGATCCCGTGAGATATCCTCTTCTTGTATGGCTCTGGGTACTCCTTCGGCACTACGCCAAGATCCCATAAAAATTGATAGATAAATCTCGAATACAAAAGATGTAGGGTATTATGCTCATCCCCTCCTACATACATATCGACCATCATCCAATAACTCATCTTTCCCATGTCCGCCAACACGGAGTCGTTCCTCGGATCACAGTACCTCAAAAAATACCAATCACTTCCTGCCCAATTGGGCATCGTATCGGTTTCCCGTCTCGCGCTGCCACCACACCTGGGACAAACAGTACTCACCCACTCCGTCATTCCGGCCAAAGGTGACTCTCCGGTATCTGTCGGTTGATATTTTTCCACCTCCGGCAAAATCACCGGTAGTTGATCTTCCGGAACACTGACCCATCCGTCTCTCTCACAAAAGACCATCGGGATCGGCTCGCCCCAATAATGCTGTCTGGAAAAGATCCAGTCTCTCAGGTGATAATTTACTGCCTTTTTTCCCCACCCGTCTCTTTCAATTCTCTCCATCATTCCCGGATCGGGCTTGTACTCTAAGTTGATCTGTAAGTTATATTTTTTTGCAAACTCACCGTCTCTCTCGTCGTGACTGGGAACGCTCATGATCGCTCCCGTTCCATAAGATGACAATACGTAATCGGCGATCCACACCGGTATTTCTTTCCCGGTCAAAGGATTGATCGCCATTAACCCGGAAAATACCCCGCTCTTGTCCTTGGTCAGCTCGGCTCTCTCCATCTCGCTCTTCTTCCCGGCTTCATTAACATAGTTCGACACTTCCATATTACCCACTACTTTTTCCACGATCTTGTGTTCCGGCGCCACGACCATGAATGTCGCCCCTTCCAAGGTATCCGGTCTGGTTGTGAACACTTCGATCTCACCGCTTCCGTCGGCCAACTTGAAAATTATTTTTGCTCCTTCTTTTCTGTCTATCCAATTGATCTGGGCGGCTTTAACTTTCTCGATAAACTCGGTATTCTTCAAACCATCTATTAGTCTGTCGGCATATTCGGTTATTTTCACTACCCACTGGGACTGTGTTCTTCTCTCTACCTGAGTTCCGCAACGCTCACACTTGCCGTTGATCACTTCTTCATTTGCCAGCCCGATCTTATCTTTTGGACACCAGTTTATAGCGATCTCCTTTTTCTCCGCCAAACCCTTCTCAAATAGTTTTACAAATATCCATTGTGTCCATTTGTAATAGTCGGGGAATGTCGTATTTACTTCTCTGCTCCAGTCAAATGATAAGCCCAACTGATCCATCTGTTTTCTGAACATCTCGGTATTCTGTTTTGTCGCCACCTGTGGGCTAATTCCGCTTTTTATGGCATAGTTCTCCGTCGGCAACCCGAACGCATCCCACCCCATTGGGAACATTACGTTCTTACCCTTCATTCTCATATATCTGGCATACACATCCGCCCCGGTCATCGAAAAAGCATGACCGACGTGAAGTCCTGACCCGCTTGGATAAGGAAACTCCATCAACATGTAAAACTTCTCCCGACCATCATCAAAATCCACTCCTTCATACCCCTCATACCCCTTATATCTTGAGGCCCATTTATTTTCTATTTCTTTAAAATCAAAAACTGCCATAGCCTCAATTATACCCTTGAGATTAATATTTAGTCACACCTATCCAAACTATTTTCCATTTTCCATTTATATAACCCGCAACCACTGAAAGGAGGGTATTTTTCCCCTGCCCAGGAACAAAAATACGGTCTATTGTCCGGGTAGTCCTCACAACTCCCGTCCGGTTTTAAGCGGCCACATTCCATGATCCATACGTCAACCTCTTCTCCCAAAGTATCTTCTCCGACCCAATGTTCAAAAATCCTCAAAAACGGATGTTTCTCGACAAGGCTCGATATTTTCCACTCGGGCCAATTTTCCAAAACAAAATGGTCACAGCAGTTCTTCTCACACCCCTCACACCAATTAGTTTTTCCCTCAACCTTCATTTTGGATTTGTATCCGGTAACTCCTCAATTAGAGCCCCAAGTGATCGGTATACTTCGAATATGTTTGGATATCTTCTTCTCAAGATATCTACCCCCGTTATTGTTGTAGTAGAATCGTCTGCCAAGGCCGCTAAGAATATAGCCTTACATGCCTGGATCACCGAAGGAGTGGCTACGGACCCTCCTCTGAAAGTGACCGGACCGTTAATGATGATCCTCTGCGGATCCATCACCAGGATATCGGCCCCTAAAGAATTAAGCTCCCTAACAAAATCCAATCCACTTTCGTACATCCAATTCATCAGCAACAATCTTCCTCGACTTTTACTGGCCAAAACGGCTATCGGAGG
>CAZIPD010000051.1:0-3962 GCA_964541175.1 uncultured Pseudomonadales bacterium | reverse complement strand
GGGATGAAGACTAACAGAGATGACGTAACCAGAGCAGTTATCTTTCTGATCTTCATTTTGTTGTTTGTATCATTTAATACTATTTTTACTCTATATGATATTATTTTGAAAATCAAGTGGTTTTGTATATATACTTACAAAAGTAATCGTATAGATAATTAAGATAATCATTATGATGCGTTATGGGTCAAGGATTTTGTTATACTTAAAATGTAATGAAGTTAACAGGAAAGGAGGTGAAATAGAATGGATTTACTTTGGACAATCGTAGTACTGCTGATAATAGGATGGTTCTTAGGATTAAATGTGTTCGCCATCGGTGGGAACCTAATACACATCCTGTTGGTGGTTGCGCTGATAATTATCGTTTACAGATTGGCGACCGGACAGCGGATATAAAGTTACCATGAAGTTTTTTTGGCAAACAATTAGTAGGGTGAGGAATAATAATTTGAAAGGAGGTGAAACGAGAAGTGACAACTATTGTAAATAATCCACCGCCTGCCGATAAGTCGGATGGCGCATTAGGATTGATCGTTGGAATCGTTATTTTACTGGTGCTTTTATATCTGGGGTACGCGTATGGACTTCCCGCCATTCAAAAAATGCAGTCCGGAGGTGTACAGATAAATGTGCCGGAAAATATTGATGTAAATATTAATCAAACAAAATAAATATGGAAGATGAAAGTACTGAGGTAACGACAGTTACTCAGCGATCGGCACCCGCGCAAGTGGTCAGGACCACTAAGACGGTGGTGCCGCCAGCTATTAAGACGGAGCACCCCCAAGAGAGATATGAAACAAAGAGGACAATCTTCAGGGCATACCAAATCATTTGGTATATTTTGGGTTTAATTGAGACATTATTATTTTTTAGGATAATACTCAAAGTGTTCGGAGCAAACCCATCAAGCGGCTTTGCGGATTTCATTTATAGACTAAGTGAGCCATTGGCTATGCCATTTGTGGGCTTGTTCAGAATTGCCTCAGAAGGGCAGAGTGTTTTTGAACTGGGAACGTTTATCGGGTGTATCGTCTACTTGGTCGTAGCCTATGGTCTGGTGGAATTATTCCAGCTGATCAAACCTACGTCACCGGGGGAAGTCGAAGAGAATGTCTGACGGATCATTGGGTCGACATAATTTTCGTACATGTTGACCAACCGAAATGAAGGTCAACTTTTATATGTGAAGTTGTGCCGTGATGTCTTGTGGAGAAATGTAATAATGCTTGCTTTTGGAGTTTGATGACTTATAATTTAGGTAATTACATGTTTTTCCTAGTCAAATACTTAAAAACGGTTTAAGTTCGGATAATGAGATTAGTCTGTTGAAGAAAAGAATAGCTGTCTTGGAGGAAATGAACTCTCATTATAAGGATATGGAAGGTAAGGTGAGCGAGGCTCGTTTGTATGCAGAGAATATTGTTGAGACGGTAAGAGAGCCTTTGTTGATAATGGATGGTGAGTTAAGGGTATTTTCGGCAAATAAAGCTTTTTTTGAAACCTTCAAAGTAAGAAGTGGAGATACATTGGGGCAGTTCATCTATGACTTGGGTAATGGTCAATGGAATATTCCCGGATTGAGAAAACTGTTGAGGGAGATTATCACCAAGAGGAATACACTTGATGACTATGAAATGGAACACAATTTTGAGTCTATCGGTCGAAAAATAATGCTTTTAAA
The DNA here is from genome assembly GCA_964541175.1 of uncultured Pseudomonadales bacterium. Taxonomy (GTDB): domain Bacteria; phylum Patescibacteriota; class Microgenomatia; order UBA1400; family MFAQ01; genus CAIQPO01. Next base: position 2,275 of record CAZIPD010000051.1, on the reverse strand, counting down.
TGCCAGACGTATACCCCCGACACCAGCTAAGCCGAAGATAATACTATTGGCGATTGAAGATATCACGGAGCGCAAGAGTATGCAGCAGCAAATTAAGGTTGGTCTGGAGAAGAAGGTTGAAGAAAGAACAAAAGAACTTGATGCCGTCAACCAACAGCTTAAAGAGAAGATCGTAGATCTGGAGGTAATTAATAAGGCTGCCGTTGGACGGGAGTTGAAAATGATAGAGTTAAAAAAAGAAATTGAGAGATTGAGAAACAAGGAATAGCAATGATGAAGGCCAGCTCGGATTCAATTCAGGAGATCGAGGACACCCGGAGAGCGACGCTAAACATGTTATCCGACCTAGAAGAGGAAAGAAGAGCGTTGGCTATAGTTGTGGCAAAAAATGAGGCGTTGCTGGAAAGTTTGGGAGACGGGATATTGGCGGCGGACAAAGACGGAGTGATCACTAATATTAACCAGGCAGCGGAAAAATTATTGAGGGGGAGTCAAGATGATTTTCTGGGCAAGAAACTTAATGAGGTTCTTCATATTTGGGACGATAAAGGAGAGAGGATATCGAACGAGAACCGTCCATTTCAAAAAGCTTTTGTTACTGGTAAGAAAGTTGTTGAGACCTTCATCTACGAGAGGAGAGACCGAACGAAATTTCCCGCGGCAGTTACTATGACGCCGGTAATTTATGACAGCAAGATTGTTGGAGCAATTGAGGTTTTCAGAGATGTCACTAAGGAATTGGAGTTAGATAGGGCAAAGGATGAGTTTATTTCTTTGGCATCTCATCAGTTAAAAGGTCCAATTACCGCTATTTCATGGAGCCTGGGTGAGTTCCTAATACAGAACAAATCAAAACTGAGCAAAGAACAAAAGGACTTATTGGAAAAAGTATTTGAAATCAATAAAGGGATGTCGGAGTTGGTGGGAGGTTTTTTGGATGTAACAAGGATGGAAACATCAGGTTTTGCGGTTGAGACCGGAGAAGTAGACCTGAAGGAAACATGCGATCTGGTGATAGAGGAATTAAAGGGCCAAATTGAGGAAAGAAAAATAGAAATTATTAAAAAGTACGACAAAGAAGATCTAATTTCAAATATTGGATTAAAAGCGGCCAGAATATTATTCCAAAATCTATTAACCAATGCGATCAAATATTCTTCTGAAAAAAGGAGAGTTGAGATTTCAATAGAAAAGCACGATAAAGGAATACTGGTGTCTATTAAGGACAGTGGTGTCGGAATACCCGAGAAATCAAAAGGATTCATATTTACAAAGTTGTTCCGGGCGGATAATGCTAAAACTCAGGAACCCAATGGTACGGGCTTAGGCCTCTATTTGGTTAAGTCACTATTGGATAAATCCGGTGGAAAGATCTGGTTTGAGTCCACTGAAGGCAAGGGCACCACTTTTTTTGTAGAGCTGAAGAAGTAGTTCGAAAATCATCTTAGCCGGTGAAACAATCATTTGAAAGACAAGGTTTTAACGTGTAGTTTTGCTTCTCCATCTAACGAATGTACTATCTGGATCATAAAATTGTTATACTGATTTGAAGTGTTTAGAATTTTGAGGACTTGAAGGGTGGTGAATATATAAGTGAAGAAGAAAATTTATCATAAGCATATTTTAATTGGAGGTTCGGTGATCGCTTTGGCTCTATTGATCACGTACGCCATTGGTATGGAATTGGCCACATCGTCTGTTGAAGCCGAGAAGCCAAATGGCTGTGCCACTATTCAAGGTGGAACTATTAAAGATACAAGCGGGAATGTGATTAAGACCGGGGTTGATAAGTATGGATACAACTATGAAGCCCATTTATTTAACGGTTATGAAGGTAATTACTCACGTCCAGCAACATTAGTGGCATCAGGGAATAAGCTCAGTATGAAGTGGAGTGATTCTTGGCTGTCTAACGTTGATTGTAACGGTGATGGAAAGTTAGATAGAGGACTGGTGGATGGTAAAGTTGGTGGGGTAAGCAAAGGTTGGTTAACCAACCACTATGTTGGTAGCTATTCAGATGGGGACGGTAAGGAGCAAAAGTTCACCGACTTTGTGAAGATCGTTTGGGTAGGAGACGAAGGAGATCTTTGGGGACAATATCATCTTGTTCAGGAGATCTATAACGATACAGGGGAAGGAAATTCTAGGACGAAAGTCGGAAAACCGGGCTTTGGTCTTAATGAGCAATGGACAAAGATGTAAGTTGAGTCAGTGTACATTGAACAGCAGCCTGTCTGAGAAATCAGATGGGCCGTTTGTTTATTTGTAGCTT
>CAZIPD010000050.1:2087-4280 GCA_964541175.1 uncultured Pseudomonadales bacterium | reverse complement strand
TCCTTGAGTTCTTTTGCTTGTTGGCGTGAATAGCGAAGGCTTCTCTCGATATATTCATCAACCGTTTTGTAATGGAAATGGGTGATCGACATCTCTTCGCTTGAGGAGAGCGTCTCTCCTACACCATAGGTAACGGGGATTGAGTGAATTTCATTCTGCCACTCAACCGCTCCTTTTTTGAAGAAACGGATATTGTGATCCGGCCACCAGCGAGAGTGTTTGATCCATTGTCCAAAGATCATGTTCTTCCTGGGGATCCTGACAAAATCTACCTTACCTTCGTTAGCGATATCAATTAGTTTCTGGGCGAGAGTCCTGGAAACTCGTTCATCGGCATCAATGACCAATATCCAGTCACCAATGGCTTTATTGATGGCGAAATTTCTGGCAGGTTCAACAAAACCTACTGCCGGGTGATCATAAATCCTGTCGGTAAAATCTTTAGCGATCTCTTTGGTGTTGTCTGACGACTCCATGTCTACAACGACGATTTCGTCGGCAAAAGAGATCGATTTTAGGCAGTCAAAGATATTGGCCGCCTCATTACGGGTGTTGACTACCGCGGATATCTTAGTCTTGGCCATGACAGTTGAATTTATATATATTAATTTCTCCGGAATCAAAGATCTTTGTTAGACAGAGCTGATCAGGATTAAGTTTAAATCTCATAAAAGGAATTTGGTAGATATAGGTAATATTATTATCTCTTAGAAAATTCCTTGCCCAGGTGTCATCTTCGGTTTTTTGAAGCCTGAGAATATCTCTTACTCGAGAATCATAATTGTAACCCGTGATGTCAAGGTTGATGGTGTCGGACAGGAATTCTTTCTGTCCCGATAGGGCGGAGATGTAGGCTGTTGAAACATAACCATAGAGAGATCTTGGTTCCGGAGTCAGATTTGTCCACCTGTTAGAGAATACCGAGGATAAGACAATTCCCGGAGGTTGGTTTTTGAGAAAATTAAGAGCAGACAGCTCAGTGTAACTGACCCTCGAAGATGAGTTTTGGGTGAAGTAGTCTTTGAGAGTGCCTATGGATGTAGGGAGGGAAAGAAAGAGCACTGCCAGGAAAATGATCAGCTTAAGCGGTAATGATCTTGTTTTACTAATTATTTCGACGATTTCTTTGGCCGTAAATATCCCAAGGAAGAAGAGTGAGTAATACGTAAACTGGATCGTGTTCCATGGATTTACTTTTTGAATAATCAATAGAGGAATAAAAATACCGAGCACACTAATCCAGAGAGCAACTTTCTGACCGATGAGTAGGCCACCTTTTTTGATCCTGAAGAATCCGATCACTCTTACTCCCAGATTGCCTATGAGGAAAACGGTAAGGGCAAAAAGATTGACGGCGATGAGTTTGGGGAAGTTCCCTTGGGACTGATATGTTTGCCAAGCTTGGGAAAACTTTGGCCACCAAACACGGTCGAAGGAGGCAAATAGACTTTCGGTAAACCACAGAGGCTTAAGGGTAAACGGTGACTCCCCTACTTTTGTAAATGGCAGGAGCATAGCAACACCTAGGGCACCAACAGAAATCCCGATGATCCATTGACCCGAGAGTATAAGTGCTCCAACTAAAAGGACGAACGAGTAAACTTTGGTTTGAGCCAGAAGTCCACCGATGATCGCTATTAGAATATAAGTACCGGTCTTTTTATGGCCATTGTGGCTATTTTCCAGGAGGATAAGAAGGAAACACAAGAGTAACAGCGATAGTGCAAAGGGAGGGTTCAGTAACCAGGAAACGGATTGGTTTGCCCAGAACGCCGATTCCCCGCTAAATAAGCTACCACCTTTTAGAAGTGAGGGTATAAAGCCGAGGGAGCCGGTGAAAAACACAAAGACGTAAGCAAGTGATTTTTGAATTGAAGTGTATTTCCAGAGAGTAAGAAGTTTATTAAGCAGGAGGACAAGAATAACGGACACCGCTATAGGAAAGAGAACAAAATAGAAAGTCACCGGTTCAATGTTTAGGACTCTCGAAATTAATCCACCAAGATAATCGAAGAGAAGGTGGTAGTTACCGATCTTTTCTCCGGATATTTGTGGGTGAGAAAAATTAAGTGGATTTTGAGAGAAGCTTTCGATGAGAGAGATGTGGAAGATCGCATCGTGACCGTTAGGTCCCCAAACACCTAAGCCAAAGGGGAAAAGTGAACCAGAGCGGATAACGGTAGCTGTGGTAAT
>CAZIPD010000050.1:0-1987 GCA_964541175.1 uncultured Pseudomonadales bacterium | reverse complement strand
CGGTAAGAGGGGCTTTGATACCAAATCGTCTCACCGGGTTGTTCTCCTTTAGGGTCACTTGATCGATATAGATAGATAGGAGCTCTTTGGGGATAGAAGTTGAGAACGAAGTTACCTAAGGTGGCCAGAGTGACGGGTTTAAGTCTTTTATCCGCGATACGTTCTTTTATCACCAGGTCGGAGTTTCTAATCTCCTGGCCGTAGAGCTTGAGCGAGTAATCATTTTCCATCCCGAGATTGATATGAGTAAATTCATTGAAGTCTTTCTGGCTGTAGAGGTCGAGTAGCTTTTCAAAGTAGGAAGTGCTCTGATTATGACCAAGATAGTCATTTACCTGAACGGAATAAGCCGACTCGGCTCCGGCGCCGTAAAAATTGAACAGGTCCCTTTGAGCCCAACGGACTATAACGATATTAATGCGATCGTCCTCGCTTATTGCCGGCACCAAGACATTACTCTTGGAAGGAATGTAGGGGCTGCCAAGATACCCTCCCCAGAGACGATAACCATCGGTACCGTATTGTTCGTCACAGATGAGGGCAATGAGCACAGAGTACTTGCTCCGTAAATATTCAAGAGAAAAAGCGTCGATATGCCAAGCGCCGACGGATTTTGGGTAAAAACCGTAACGGTCTTTAAAGGAGGCCATATAGCCGTCGATAAGCTTGATCCTGTTTTTCTGTGTATAGCCTGAGAGAAATATCCTATTGGCACTGAAAATCGAAATACCAGGTTGATACGGGACATCTACCAGTTTGGCAAGTTGTGGTGTGATCTCCAGAAAGGCTCCCAAGTCATGATCCGGCTTTAGGGTGATCACTTTCTCAAAGAAAGCAGACATGGTGGCGTCAACTACGGCATCGTAACGGAGCATCCAGGTTACAGGAGTCCCGGACTTGGTGGCTTCGTTGAATTGGAAACCTGGGAGCTCAAGGGGGTCTTGACCGGAAATTTGCCAGCCTTCAGGACCACGGACAGGATGGGTGACGGTCAGGAAAGTGTTTTTTGCAAAGCCGAGTGCGGAGCTTGGAAAAATAAAGAGAAGCAGGAGAAATATTATTAATTTACGCATTTCTTGATTTAAAGAGTGACAGACCTTCTTCAATCAAATTCTTCCCTTCAAGAAGGAATAGGGCGAAGATGTAGAGAATAACCGAAAGAACAGAAATGACAATGATCCCCTCAAGAGAGCCGAGAGCACTTCTGAAAATGAGGAGGAAAACAAAAAGTATGAGTGACGCTATTAGAGGAGTTTTTAGCGCATTGATCAGACTGAACCGTACGGCTCTTTTGGCAAGAATAACGGTGACGAATGAGGAAGTGGCGATGATACCAATGGAGTAGGCGACCCCAAGGTAGCCAAGTTTGATGGCCATGATGGGGAAGAGCAGCCAGGTAAGCCCCGTCCACATCATCATCAGCTTGAAGGTAGTTTTAATTTTTCCGGTGGCGTTGAGAAGATTGGTCAGACTGGTGGAGATGCTGGCCCAGGCTGAGTTGTAGAGGTAAATGTAGAGCGGGATAATGGCAGGGATCCACTTAGCGTAGCGGGGAATGATCCCCGTCATTGGATAGGCTATAAAGCCCATGCCAATAAGAATCGGAAAAGAAGCGAGCGAGAGGTACTTGAGATTTAGCTCAACTGCCTTGGCCAATCTTTTCTCATCGTGTTGGAGTCTTGCAAAGGCAGGAAAGGACACCTTGGTCAGGTTGTCCATAAGAATTCTTAAAGGTAGACCCGCCCACTTACTGGCCCAGCCAAGATAGCCAAGACCTTGGGTACCAATAATTCGGGTGAGGATGATGGTCATGCCGTCGTCCTTGAGAACCGCCAGGAATGTATTCGCTTGATAAGGAAGGCCGAACTTTAGTAGTGACTTGAGTGAATTTCGATAGATACCCAATACGGGGACCCAGGGGAACACTATATACATAGCAACAAGTCCGACTATTCCCCTACCCAGGACTGCAAAGGAGAAGGCATTG
>CAZIPD010000049.1:0-4686 GCA_964541175.1 uncultured Pseudomonadales bacterium | reverse complement strand
TTACCGTATTCCCCTTCTCCGCTCCAGAAATATCTTGTCGGGGTGAGGCAATAACAGACATGGACGGTGTGAGGTTTGGTAATGATGGACTTGGCATCGGAGCTCGTGACAGAGATCACCAGATCAAACTCATCAAAATTTAAAGTCTCGAATGCCATTGGGGCAAGTGGCGCCAGTAGTTCGTGTTTTGACCTTAGTGGTGAGAGAGTATTGAGGAAAGTCGGACGGACGTCAAAGCCGCTTGCCCACAAGGCAGTCTCTTTGTCGTAAACAAGAGTGAAAAGCGGAGCCGAGGGGAATAGTTCGTGGAGCGAGAGCAAAACTCTCTCCGCGCCGCCAAATTTATTTACACGATCATAGACAAGTGCAACCTTCATTTGGAAAGAGATTTGTAGACTGAGAGAGTTTCTTTAACCATTTTTCTCCAGGAATATTTTTTGACTTGTTGGAAACCCTTGTGTTGAAGAGATTCCCTTAGGCTAAGATCTCCAATCACCAACTCCATTTTATTGACGAGATCGTCAACGTTCTCGGGATCAAAGAATAGGGCGGCGTCTCCATAGACTTCCGGTAGACAAGAGGCGGAAGACGAGATGACCGTTAGCCCCGCCTTCATGGCTTCCAGACCGGTCAATCCAAAGCCTTCCATCTTGCTGGGGTGTACCAGACTAAGGGCAAGAGAATAAAGCTTGTTGACTTCTTCGTCAGGGAGGAAGCCGAGCATCTTGATGTATCCCTGGGCGCCTTTCTCGGTTATCTTGCGATTCATCCTTTCGTAGAAGACGTTCCTGGCGCAGACAATGGCGAGCATGAGATCGACCTCTTTGGTTTGATTGTGTTTAATGACGGCGTCAATGAGTAGGTCGACGTTCTTGTGAGGATAGACGCTACCGGTGTAAATAACGAAGGGTTGAACCAGTCCATATTTATTTAAGGTTTGTTTCTTTTCTTCTTGGGTCAGAACAACCTCTTTTATTTGAGGATCAACGGCTTCATAGGTAACGGTGATCTTTTTGTCTTTCAGACCGAAGTTCTTGATTAGGTCATTCTTGACGTATTGTGAAGGGGTAAGGATCTTGGCTGCTTTGTTAACGATGGAGGAGACGAGGAAGAGATAGCCGAGCCTTTTTACGCGGTAAAAAAATGGGTGTCTGGTGGTAGTCTCTTTCCCTTTTGAGTGATGTTTGATCAGATCGTGGACGGTAATGATGAGTTTCCCCGGGTAGAGAAGAGGGGCGTTGAAATGGGGAACGTGAAGCAGGTCAAGTTTTTGAGCGGAAAAAATGAAGGGGAGAAGTAGTTGTTCCCGGAATCCATATATCGGGATATTTACTTCCTTTACGGTGACGTTTTGGTAGTCCTTGAATTCATCAACATGGCTTTTCTTGAGGAAGAGGACGTAATGATTCTTCTTGTCGTTTTTTAAGAGCCCACTTATTAGTCGGGTGACATAGCGGCCGAGGCCTGCGTGTTCTAGACCATAGAGTCTGGCGTCAATTCCGATTCGCATGATTTAAGTTAATTTATGCTTAAGGATCCTAAGCTTTCCCTTGATGATGATCCCTGAAAGTACAAGCCAGTTGATGATCCGGGGGTATTTTTTAGAATAGTGTTTCTTGTAGAAAATTTTCCAAGCATCTGTTGAGGCTTTGGCAACTTTGAGGCGGTTTTCTTTTGATGAAGAGGCTATCTTGGCCGATTCTTTTCTTAACCCCGAGCTGGCACCGCGGAGATGGAGAATGCTAACCTTGGGATAGTAGATGATTTTGTAACCCGCCTGACCAATGCGGAAGCAGAGGTCGATATCTTCTCCGTAAAAGAAATATGATTCATCCCAACCTCCCAGGTCCTTAAAAAGTTTCGTGGGCATCATCATGTAGGAGCCGGCGGTAACGGGGATCGAGTGGATGCTGTTAAGTTTTTTAAAACCTAGGTAATAGTTGTTAAAAAATGTCGAATTGGGGAACAGCTTTGAGAGGCCGGTAAACTTGGAAAAACTGGTCCAGGGGTCGGGAAATCCGCGGTGATTGTCGTAGTCGATCGAGCCGTCCTTAAGGAAAAGCTTGACGGTTATGGCTCCTACCCTGGGGTGGTTACTGATGTATTTGAGGGGCTTGACCAAACTGTAATGTTTGACGAGCGTATCCGAGTTGAGGAAGAGGACAAATCTTGAGTCGCTGGCCGAGACCCCCTGATTGTTTCCCCTGGAAAAGCCAAGATTTTCCGAGTTTTGATGGAGAGTGACTTGGGGGTATTTGGATTTGACCATTTCTACCGAGCCATCTTTTGAGCCGTTGTCTACGACTATTACCTGGAGACCTCCCCTGGGTTTGGCGGCTTTGAAGATGGATGACAAACAATTATCCAAAAGCTCTTTGGTGTTGTAGTTGACAATGATGACCGATAATTCGAATTTGTGGCGTTTCATTTTGAAACTTGTTCTTTGTAGACGGCTTCGAGTTTTTTGGTAATACTGGCGTAATCGAAGTGTTCTTCAACGAGTTTTCTGGCTGCTTTGGCCAGGGTTTCCGCAAGCCTGGGAGATTTTATCAGCTTGACCACATTTTCGGCAATCTCCTCCGGTGTGTCCCCTATCAGGACATGCTCTCCGGGGACAGTATTCAGTCCTTCCATGCCAACCTTGGTTGAGACGATGGGAAGACAGCTGGCCATGGCCGCCAGGTTCTTCAGCCTGGTACCACCGGGTCCTTTGATGGTCGAGGCAAAGACGCTTGATTCGTGATATGCCTTAACCAGGGTATCGGTGTCATTCTCGGGGATCGATTTGATTGTCACACCGTCTTTTCCCTCTGCCGCCTCATCGATATCTTTGGTGATGTGCTGACCGACGATCAAGAGCTTGGCTTCGGGAACTGTTTTTTTAACCAGGGGAAATACTTCTTTGATCAGAACCAGGGCGGCTTCAATATTTTGTAACCATTTGAAGTTGCTGACAAAGAGGATGGTCTTTTCTTTCTCACTCCAACCGGTCTTCTTTTTAAAGAGGTCGAGGTTAACGCCGTTGGGAACTATTTTGACGTCCAGTCCCGGCTCCAGTTTGAGCATTTCCTTTTTATCGGCTTCCGAAACGGCGACTACCTGAGAGGCATGACGCCAGTAGAACCTTTCGGATCTTTTTAATTTTTCGACATCGATCTGAAGAAGGGGTTTGAGAACTTTGGGAGCGGTCTGATTGACGTAGTGCTGGTAAACCAGATACTCAATTGTTTGATCGACGAGAACTACCGGTAGATCGGTCTTGGGGATATGTGGCATGACGTAAAAGGTTTCGGCGTGAATTAGGTCATATCCGTTTTGAGCCAGTTCATTGGCAACGGCTTCTTTAACTCCGGAAGCGTGGTTCCTAACGATGAGGAAGGGGTCAAGAGAAAAACCGGTCTTGAGAATATTTTTTAGAGTCCAGGGAGTTTTGCTGCGCTGAAAGGTACGGACTTTTTTACAATATTGGAGAAGATGTTTGATGTTGTGATTTTCACTTTTGTCCTTTATGAGAGAGAAGAGGGTGATCTCGTTACCTTTGCATAAGTGCTTGAGCAGATTGAGGGTGCGAATTTGCCCACCGGAAGAATCAGGATACGGCAGATATGGCGTGAGCATTAAAACTTTCATATGTAGACTTACTTATTTAGACAGCTTGATGATGATGTATTTCTCGGTCTTGGCGAGGACGGTATATTTCTTCTCCAGTTCACGAGATTCATCATCGTAGACTACAGAAACGTAGTGAGTGGCACCCTTGATGATCTTGTCGTCAATGTAATATCCCAGAGGCCAACCACTTCTGCCCGTTTGAAAGAGGAAGGCGGTGTCGCCATTGTATGGAGCGACAACCTTGGCGTCTTTGGGTGTGAGACGGTCAACTTCTCTACCCGCTTCAATAATGGCGGGATTGTTGATGTGATAGTAAGGCTCGATATCGTACCACGAGAGAGCGATCATGATGGCGAAGACACCGGCACCGGTAAAGAGAGTGAGCCAGCGGGAGTAGGTGGTCCGGGAAAGACTAAATACAAGGCTAACACCTTTGGCCAGAATGACGCAGATGAAGGGGATAATGATCGCTTGGTAATAGTCATGGCGGACATTGCCTCCGGCGATGATCGAAAAATAGGCGAAAATTCCCAACATCCAGAGCCAGTAAGTAACACCCTCGTTCTTGGGTTTGGCGATCAGACCGAGCAAGAAAAATGAGGTTCCATAAATTCCAAGAATTAATTTTCCAAGACGTTCGGCGAATAACCACCTGAACCAGGCCGGTCGGAAACGGATCCCGGTGGAGTTGAGTAACCAGTCTGACGCCGGTATCCCTTCTGGGAATTGGGCGATGTGCCTTCTCCAGAGGTAAAACGGAATAACGGAGATGCCGGCGTATGAGATCGCGTCGAGAATGGCAAGGCGCTGAAGGACCAGCTGACGAAGGATGATGGCGACGTGAGGCAGGGCAAAAAACACGGCATAGGGTTTGACCAGTATTGCGAGGGCGAGGGAAAGAGCACTAATGAGGAAGTAGACTCTTTTTTCCAGTTTTTGTTTATCCGTAGAGACGAGGAGCCACCAGAATGACGCCAGAAAAAGAGTGATCATCAACGGTTCGGGAAGTATGACCCTGGAGTAATAAATGTTAAATGGCAGGACGGCCATAAAGAGCGCCGAGAGCCAACCAAC
>CAZIPD010000048.1:0-4765 GCA_964541175.1 uncultured Pseudomonadales bacterium | reverse complement strand
TTCCGGTGAGTATTCTTCCCCCATAGAATTGATTTTATTTTTCACGCCTTGTAGTAAGCCGATAAGGGCATACCAGACTACGGGAATGAGGAGGGCGAGTCCGGCTACCGAAAGAGAAAGGGACCATTCAAGAGGCGCCAGAGTGGTGCCGGTGGCCACTTCCTGGAGAGAGTACAACTGCATCAGGGCACCTAAGACCAGGGCAATACTGGCCTTGGCAAAGTAGCCTTTGGAGAAGAAGGCGTAGAGAAAAAGGGGAACGAGAAACAGAGCCAGCCCGCGGATGGCGATGACAACGGCGGTGAAAGGATATTTAGTGTAGACAGAGTCGGTAAGGAAGCTGTAAGGAGAGACTAACTTGACCGAAAGGGGATTTACAGCCGCCTCCAGGACATAAGAGAGAAGAAAAAGTCCGATGATGGTGAGGAAGACGTATTCCTTGGGAAGTTTCATATGTTTGACATTATATATACAGATTTATGAAAAAACACTGTCGAAGTAACCATATTCTAGATTCGCTTTGTCTGCCCAGTTGGCTGAGAAGCTGCCGGTTCCTTTGGCATAGCGGTAGGCGCCGAGGGCGTCTTCGCTCATGATGTACCAAGCACCTGAGGTGTGAAGAAAGCCGAAGTATGACGGAGTGCTGGAGTCGTCAATTTGGGCGATCTCGTAGCCGTCGGTAGGACTTTTTTCGGCAGGGTCGATTTTGTTGCCGGCTTTGTCTTTTATGGCGACTACACCCGGACCGGGGACTGACCCAAAGAATGAGGCTTGAGCTTTTTTGGTGAAGAGAGCCATGAGAAGAAGCGAGAGGCTGCTTGAGCCGATGAGTTTGAGGAAAAGACGCTTATCTTTGTCGGCAATACCAGGGATGATCTGGGGATTTTCCGGGTCGGCCATGGGGATATTTTGAAGCGCGTTATTCTTTTTCTGGATAATTTTTTTGACCGGTTTTTTCCTGAAGTTGAGGAGTTTGGTGCCAAAGTAGAAAATGAGGGGGAGGTAAATAAAGCTACTAAAGAGCTGAGTGGTGGTTTTGGCGGAAAATATGCCGACGATGGTCAGTAGAAGACAGATAAGAAAGCTGTAGACGATGAGGATTTGATTGGATTTCATTTTATGAGGTCTAAGCTAATGCGAAAGAAAATCAGGGTGACGGCAACCGTAAGTAAAGTAGCGTTGATGAGAAAGGTGGTCTCGGATTGATTGACAAAAGATACCAGAGAAAAATTGCCAAAATAAGGACGTCTTTGTTGGCCGAGATTGAGGAGGTCGTGGAGTTTTTGGTTTAAAGCCAGTAAGAGCCTGATGATGAAATAGATCGATACGGGAAGAAAAAGGATAAGAGTAATGATGCTGTAGCGATTATTTAGGTTGAAGAAGGCAATTCCCGTCAGAGCGAACGTGACCAAGCCACCATAGAAGAGTAGACTGCGATCGATGGCTTCTCGCTTACTTTGTTTCATAGATTGATTTACCCGAGTAGGACGCTTCAAGAGCTTCCGAGAAGTCAAGAAGATCGGCAGATCCGCTTTGAGTAATACCAAGAATTTGATCGCGACCTTGTTGTTTGGCGTCGTAGATGGCCAGTTCTTCTCTTAGTTTCTTGATGGAAGGGAGAATGTCGTTTGTAGTGGTCGACTGGAGTTTGTCGAGCCTTTGAGAAAGGTCGGCAATTTCCCTTTGTAGGCGCTGGGATTGAAGACTGGTGCTGGTAAAGAGGGTACCTTGAAGGATGACCATGAGAATTAAGCCGCCCAATATGTACAGAGATAGGCCTTTCATTTTTTGGTAAACCCTCCAAATTGATATGAAACAAGAATCACCAGGGCAATGAGAGTTACTCTGCCGATTTGGGAAACAGGGGAGAAGTTTTTAGTGAGGATGAGGTCAGCGATGATAAGGAGGAGGCAGACGGTAATTAAAATTCTGGTGACTTTGTTGGCCAGAGTGGGTGGGGTGACTTCGATGATGGCTTCTGCGTCGTTGACGTTTTGGAAGGTATCAACTCCTTCGATGCCGGCGAGGGGATCGTCGGGAAGTTTGCTACCAAGAAAATTTTCCAGCGACTTAGTGGTGATGATGAAGGTACCCCTGATGTGTCCTCTGGCAGCCTTGATCCTACCCTCGTTAAGGTATTTGTAGGTGGTATTGGTGGACAGGCCCAAAATCTTAGCAGCTTGTTTGACGTTGTATATGTGGTTGGACATAATGCAGGTTATATCTATCTTAACAAGAATCGATATTTGTTATTCCGAAACTTCCTCTTTGGTTCCTTCGCCTTTGTAGGCAGAACGGAATTCCTTGATTGATTTGACCAATCCGCGGGTGAGTTCGGGAAGTTTTTTCCCACCAAAGAGAAGAAGGAGAACAAGGCCGACAATGATCAGTTCCAGAGCACCGATGTTTTTAAACATTACAATTACCTCCTTTCATGATTTAAGAATACATATACAAAACTGAAAAAGATAGTATTTAAGGAGAGGATGCTATTCAGGTAACAAAAAACCGCCGGTTTTAGAGGATACTAAACGACTTCGGCGGAATTATGTTTATTCCTTTTCTTTGAGAGTCTCCTTGAGTTCTTCGGTAGCTTTTTTAAGCTCTTTTCCGCCTTCGCCGACATTCTTACCGAACTTGGGAAGAAACTTGCCTCCAAAAAGAACAAGAAGTACTACGGCGATGATCAGGATTTCTGGCCAACCTATGTTTTTAAACATATATTTTTTCTTCTAATAATTAATAAGATGATATCATTTGTTCTCTTTTGATGCGCTGCGAAACTCTTTGATAGCATCCGAAATACCTTTAACCAATTCCGGAAGCTTTCTGGCTCCGAATAGGGCTAAGATAACGATGGCGACGATGAGTATTTCTGTTGTTCCTATGTTCATTACTAATTGTCACCCCCTTTCGGATTTTCATCTATATTAGTATCGGAACTAACTTCGTTTATGGCATTTTCGATTTCTTTTTTGGCTTTTTTCAACTCTTTTCCCGATTCTCCAAGGCCACGGGCCAGTTCAGGAAGCTTTTTACCGCCAAAAAGGAAGAGTAGTATTAAAACGACAACGATGATTTCTCCTGAGCCGATATTGCTAAACATGTTTTATATATAGTATTCGCTATTTTATTTATTTAATAGTAACGCAAGTTCAAAGAGAAATAAAGGGACAATGGTGAGAATGGAAAGGGAGATAACATCGTTCGGTGGAAGCACGGCTGCGATTAAGATGATAGCGGCATAAACAAGCCTGCGGTTTTTGGCGATGACTTCTTTTTTTATCAAGTTGAACTTTATCAGGAGAGTAATGATTATAGGTAATTCAAACAATAGACCGAGGCAGATACCCATAATGAGGGTTTGGGAAAAAAAGTGGCTGATGTCCCAGATATTGCTGACATCAAATTGGACGGCTGTATTGGAATAGATGTTGATGACAAACTGCATTACCCAGATTCCAAAGCCGAACCCAAGGACGAATAGAATGAGTGCCAGGGGCACCAGTCTTTTAAATAGTATATATTCCTTGGCGGCCAAGGCAGGTTTTAGGAAGCCTATGACATAGTGGATGAAGAGGGGAAAGGAGACGACGATACCGGTGGCAATGCCGGTGTTGATGGCCAGGTCGATGAATTGATAGGGGGATGAAAGAACGATGGTGATACCTTCAAGGTCGAAAAGGTGAAGGATGAAGGCGAGGATCTTTTGGTAAAAGAAAAAGCCTGATAACCCCGATAGAAGGATCACGATAAGTAAGATAGTGAGCTTCCTTTGAATTTCTTGTAGGTAGGGGAGGTATTTTTTTACTGGGTCGTCAACCGCCACCGCCTCAGGAGGCAGATTGACGGTAGAGGAACTTTGCAGGTGAGTTTCCGAGTCCACATTCACAATATATCATTTATCTGCGATTGAGGATACCTCGGGTAGCTAAGTCTTGAAATATTGTGAAAAGTTTGTAATGATTAGTACATATATGTTTAGAAAATCTTTGCAAACACTGGTAAATCCAAAATTTGGAGTGATCGCACTACTCGTCTTGGAGACTTTAGCTTTAAGGTATTATTACGGTCAGAACTCTGCTTTGAAGGCTGAGGTGGTGCAGCTGAAGCGTGATCCGCAAGAGGTGGCAAAAGAAGAAGCAAGAGTGTTGTCGGAGAAAATTTCCAGATTGGTTGTTCTCCCTGAGGGAGAAGAGCCGGTAGTAGCGACGGTGACCGACAAGGAGAAGTTAAAGGACCAGCCGGTATTTGAGAAGGCAGAGAATGGGGATAAAATCCTCATATTCGCAAATGCGAAAAAGGCATATATATATAGTCCGAGCAAGAACGTAATAGTAGATGTCATTCCGGTGAACATCGGGGAGGGTGGCACCAATATTCCCGGAGTGGACGAGAAGAACCCTCTGAGGTTGGCTTTGTACAACGGAACGACCAGCCCCGGGTTGACGGTGGAATTGGAAAAAAGGATTTTGGAAAAGAAGATCCTTGGGGTGTCGGTGAGCGCTAAGGGAAACGCCACCAGCAAGACGTACCCAAAGACACAGGTGATCGACCTGACTGGGAAGAAGGGTGATCAGGCAGCCGCTCTAGCGAGGCTTCTTGATGGAGAGGTCGCCACCGAGACCTCCGAGATCAGGCCGAGTGCCGATATGTTGGTGGTCATAGGGGCGAATTTCAAATAAAAACACCCCGGAGTGCGGGGTGTTGGGTGGGGATTACTCTTTGCTTTTAATGTATCTGACCAGGAATACTCCCGACCAGA
>CAZIPD010000047.1:0-5045 GCA_964541175.1 uncultured Pseudomonadales bacterium | reverse complement strand
GATCTCGGACGGGTGGACCGTGCCGGACTCGGACCGGCCACCTCTACATTGCAAATGTAGCGCTCTACCAGATGAGCTAACGGCCCGTACGATTTATATATTAAAAAACTCCGCCTTCGCGAAGTCAGATTTTACTACAATAAGCACAAAACGGCTAGGGGCCTTTTTGAATTATTTTTTGAGTAAATATCATAGCGTCGCGGGGACAAGGGATAGTATATCAAGACGCACATCTTTCTGCAAGCTAATCGGTGCGCAGTCATATTTGCGTCTTATAGTATTTTGTGCTAATATCTCCTCGTTCTTTAAAATCAATCCAAAATAGGAGAAATTGATGAAAAAAATGATCTGGGTCGGAATTGGCCTCGCCTGCCTCGTGTTATTGGCCCTTCTGGTGAAGGTGCCAACCATAAGCTGGCTCCTGAACGATGCGCTCTACGTGCATCCGCTAAGCTGGCTTCTCTTCACGGCCACGCTCGTTCTGTCGGTCGTCTCTCTCGTAGTTTACGAGAACAACGAGTCGTCGGGCTGTGCATTAGCTGTTATAACAGCCATAATTGGCCTCGTTTGGGTCTGGTGGCTCATCGCCCAGGGACCCCTAATGTATGCCGATCTGTTCAGGCATACGTCCTACCTGGAATCCGGGCTCATTGAGCAATCAAGGATTCGCGACGTCGCCTATACAGTGGCGAAAACGAACTTTGACAGTCAAAACCCATATTCCAAGTCTGCCCCGGGCGACCTGGACTTCATCGATGGTCGATGGATCTCCTCAATTGACCCTCTCGGGCTCAATGTGTTCAGTCTGCCAACTCAGGGTATTTTTGTTTACGACCCTGACGGCCAAGACAAAGTAGTCCAAGTTCTCGAAACCTTCCCCTTCTCCGAGAAAGGCTGGTTTTCAAACTCGGCCACGTACTACGTCAGGAACGTTTCGTATTTCACCTCCTTCAATGAGGTAGTCTACAAAGAGCTTCCTGATGGCAACGGTTACATTGCCGTCACCAGCCTCATCAAACGTGCCGGCTTCACCCGCTGGCCATACCTTTGGAAAGTGCTCATTGTGTACCCGGATGGCCGCTTTGAGCTTTTGGACCCCATTAAGGCCGAGGACGACCCCCGCCTTCAAGGCGTGGCTCTCCGCTCCGAGTGGCTAACAAAAGCCCAAACACTAGCGTATGGGTACAGGTACGGTGCCTGGAAAGGCTTCGTCAACCGTATGGGTAGGATCGCCATACAATCGAGCCAGGTCAACGACGAGAATACCGCCCCATTCCTGATGGAAACCCCATATGGGAACATGTGGTATGCGCCGTTTTCGCCTCTCGGGTCCGGCTCCATGATCGGTATGGCCATGGCTCTCTCGCACGAAGCCAGCTCTCCGATCGGAATATGGAACCTGCCGGAAAACCAGGCTATCTTCGCCGCCGACAGTCTGGCCTCCGAGATCGAAGCCTCACCAAACCACCAATCGATAAACTGGTATCGTGTGAGCTCAGAGTCGGCCTGCGGTAACGTCACCATCCTTGAGTTGGTGCCACTCGTGCGCAAGGAAGCAGATGGCATCAGCCACCTGTACTTCATGGGCTATGTAGCTCCTGCTCCCAAAAGCACCCAGGTGATGTTCTACTCGATCATCGACCCCGTAAACCGAACGGTCTATCAAGACCTTCGAGAGGCAGATGAGGTCGATGCCTGGTTACGCGGCGAGTTTGAGCTCACCCCTCAGACCGTCGGGAGCACCCCGACCGTGACTATTGAGCAAGCAGGAAGCTGCGAGCTTAATACTCTTCCGGCGGAAAATCTGCTCGAAGAGCTCCGCCGCAGATTAGATAAATAGCTCTACCCTAGCACCCGCACACGCGGGTGCTTTTTTGTATCCTGTTTCTATTGGCTTTTTATCAAGCTCACACTATACTAATTTCAATGCCCGATGTTAGTTTGAATCAGGACCAAAACCAATCACCCGAAGCAGGGCCCCAACTCCCATGGCCAACCTCACTGACCGGCCTTACCCATTTATCATCCTCCAATCCTTTATCGGACTCTCCATCGGGAAAACCCCTTATCAGGCACGATATCTATAAAAACGTCTTCCCGGAAGAATCAAAACCTGTCAGGCCTCTGTTATATATCTTCCTGGGATTTCTTATCTTCATCTCCCTTCTCTTGCTTTCCTTTACGCTCATCTTCTTTGCCATTGCCTACGACTTTTTGGATATCGACAACCCCACACTCGACCAGACCATCACTCGTGTTGTAAAAAGCCTCCCCTACATGCCCTAGACTCCAATCACTACCCACTTAACCAAACGTCCTTCTGAACCACCCTTTGACCCTCTCCCAGGTCGTCTTTTTCTCCGCAGCCTTTCTCAAGTCCAAAACCATCCTCTCCATGTCGGATCGAGCCGCATTATCCTTTTCGACCGCCTCCCCCTTCGCCAATTCAGCTCTAAGCTCCTGCATCAGCTTCCACACTTCGTCCGGGGCCTCCTCCTTAACCGGCTGTGGTTCCCCCTTCAACTCCGTGACCGGAGGCATACCGGTCAAGACCGGCTCTTCCAAAATTGGCTCCTCCTCATTCACGATTGGAGGGGTCTCTTTGGGAACAGCCTCGTCATCAGCCGCAATAGCCTCCAAGAAAGCAGCCATCGCCTCACCACTCCCCTCTTGTTCATTTTCGACCCTTATTTGCTCCAGAAACACTGTGGTAGCTTCGTTTTGCTCCTGACCCATCTCGGACCTCTCTTCTGCCTCTATTTCCAGGTATTTTGCCAACTTTCCATCCGCTCTCACTTCTCCCCCCACCAACTTTTTCAATAACTCACCAAGGGTCATTTCGAGTTTTTCACTATCTTTCGGCTTTAACCACATTTTCTCCCTAACAATGAATCCCTGACCAAGCTTCACCCCCAAGCTTTCCTTTGACAGGACAACAAAGCCGTTCTCCTCGGGATCCCAACCTACAAAAGTGTCCATTCCTAATGCGAAAGCGGCTTCTCTTCCCAGTGGGATCTTGCTCCCAATGTCCACGAAAATGCTTCCCTTTTCCGTTTTCAAGACACTTCCCTGTTTAATGCTTTTACGTACCATTCCAAGAGAACTCTCAATTTGTTCACGCCTCTTCTCCGATTTTTCGACAAGAGTGACTCCCAAGTCATCCTCTCCCCATTGTTCAAGATCCTCCTTCGACACCTCTTCCAGCGGATCCATTTGCCTCTTGTCTTCGAAGAATTTCAACACCTTCTCAAAAGGCAGAAATCGCGACAGACCAACCAATGTCCTATGCGATTTTTGAAAATTAACAATATCGAACATCTCCGGATACTCAGCATTGTCCATGGCGGTCACAAAATTGATCGCTGCTTCCAGAGGATAAGCCTCCCAAACGTTTTCAAGATCAATAAGACCTGATCTCCAAAATATGTCATAAACCCTTTCGGCGGAGCTCGTTCCAGTTGGTGAATCCTCTCCGTGATGATCTACATAAAATATCCTTTTCTTCGGTATTGATCCTGCTCCCTCACGCTGTGATGTATCCATCACCAAAGCATTTTCTCTTTCCCCCCCGGGAGAAACGAACTCAACTCGAGCATTCAGTCCGGCTAATCGACACAGATATATACAAGCCTTACCGTCAAGATCTGAAAAACAATGCAGCTTTAAACTGCCGTCTTCCAACTTCACCAATACCCCATGGGTCACCAGCAACTCAATAGCACTGTCGGCCGCTTTCCTGAAAGCCTCGGTTGCCTCCTCTCCCTCCAACACTGCCATACCCGAGTCCCCCATTTCCGGGAGCATCCCACCACCCCCGTTTTTCTCCAAGTCCAGCATTCTCAGATGTTCCAACCACTTCTCGGTGCTCTCCCCATCCTTCCTGAGCTTGGCTAAATATTCACTGTACGCAGTTGTGGGGTATATCTCCTCTCTCCTTGTAAGACCGGTATCCGGATTTACGTCTCCGGCCTTACGCCCTGGGATCACCCCTTCAGGTGCAGACACATCAAACATAGATCGCTCTTCCACCCTGCGATTTCCCATTAATTCATCATATCTAATTTGCCGGTGAGATACCACCATCTGGTACAATATCTCAGCACTTTTCAAAAGGAGGCGCCGTGGAAAACAAAATCATAATTCCTTGTATATATCGCGATCAAACCGTTATTGACCTCTGTGTGAAAGAAATAGAGGCCTGGTCCGATGCTCACAAAGGCCACCGGCAATACGGTTGGGTCAAGATCTCCGGTAAGCGCATCAACTTCCTCTTCAATTTATCCTCCGGAATATCCCTGAAAGAAAAATCCCGACTTTACGCCAGATTTGTGAAAATTAGTGGGATATCCTTCGTCTCCACTACTTTCAATTGATCGTTCCCTATCCCCGCTTCAAGCGGGGATTTTACTTTAAAAATCTTTCCAATTCGGCAAAGCCCCGGATCATATACGTCGGCTTCCAACCTTCTTGTAGCCTTCTTGCGTAATACTCCTCATATCTTTTTGGATAATAAAGGGCACTATCCATTCCCGCGTTCTTCGCCGCCACTATATCTTTCCCCGTGTCTCCCACCATGATTGCCCTCCCGGACTCTCCTCCGACCATTCCCAAAGCTCTGTTCAGCATCATTGGGTCGGGCTTGTATCTTTTTACATCCTCCATCGACAAAAATACATCGACCAAATTCATCAATCCGTTCTTCATCATTGCCGGTTCTACGTATTTTCTCTTTGATGAAGATACCACCGCCACTTTTCCACCCAATTTCTTGATCTTTTCTATCAGTTCTTTTGCCCCCTGGTTAAGCTCAACATCAGGCAACTTAGGCAATAGTTCCTTCTCCATCTCTGCAAAGAACTCCTCTTGATTCTCGATTCCCATTCTCAAAGGTCCTTCCCAATCACCGATTACTTTTTCTCCGATCTGTTTATACGTCACTCTTTTCCCGTATTCGGCAAATACTTTCTGGAACGCTTCAAACCACAAAGGCAGTGAGTTTCCCAAACTTCCATCCCAGTCGAACAAAAAATACTTGTACTTCATAG
>CAZIPD010000046.1:0-5293 GCA_964541175.1 uncultured Pseudomonadales bacterium | reverse complement strand
AACTAACCAAAATGGCAACCAACATGCTCGACGTCTTCGACAAGATCGCCATTCGGGTAAAAGATTATTACACCGCGTCAGGAAAGACTGTCTCCAGCTACGACACGCTGGTCGCTGAGGTTAATACAAAAAAAGCTGCCGTCCAAACCGCCCTGGCAACTGCCCAAACCGGAGTAGACACTTTCACCTGCGAAGGAGATGACCCCAAAGGCATGCTTACCCAGTTCAGGAACCAGATGGGATCTGTCAAAAGTGCTCTAAAAGAGTACCGGACTTCCATTAATAAGCTCATAGTGGCCGTTCGCTCACAATCACCGAAGGTAACGGCTACTCCAACAGCGGTCCAATAAATTAATAACCAAAAATGCCCAAAAAAACTGCCCCCAAAAAAGATAATCAGATATTGATACAGGTATTAATCATCGTTGCCCTAGCAGCCATCGCCCTTTTCGTTATGACTGTAAAAAGCACCCAACCTCAGGCACCGGCTACACCTGCTGATATCGAGAACACCCCCACCGAGCTTGACAATGTCAACCTCAACCAGATTGATTCCGGGCTCAATCAACTCAACACGGAATCCTCCTCGTTCTGAGCGGAAAAATTTTAAATTCGTTATTGACAAGAATATTGTTGGGGTCTAATATATTCTAATAATCGAATATAAGAATATGTACCAAGAGGTTTTTCAGCTCCATACAGATTTGCTCAAAGCAATGGCCCACCCAAAAAGACTGGAAATAGTTCATTTGCTAAGAGACCAAACCCTGAACGTTACCCAGATGCAGACCATGTTGGACTTACCACAAGCCAATCTTAGCCAGCACCTCTCCATTCTCCGACAGAACGGAGTTGTCGCTTGTAAAAAAGATGGCAAGCAAATTCAATATCACCTGACCCACCAGAACTACATCAAAGCCAGCGATCTCCTTCGACATATATTGATAGATAGGCATAGCAACACCAGGATCGCCAAAGAACTCTCCTTTAATATGACCGATCTTATTCCCAGCGTCCTTGATCCGGTTTGCGGTATGAGGCTTTCGCCAAAAACAGCCTCCTTCGCCTACAATCATAACTGTGATGACTACTATTTCTGTGCCGCGGGTTGTTTAAACAAGTTTAAAAAGAACCCGGATACTTATATCCAACAAAAAAACGATGAGCTCAAAAAATAAAGGCGTCAAGACAGTCTCAATAAAAGGCATGCACTGCAAGTCATGCGAATTGCTGATCGAAGACAACTTGCTCAAGGTCAACGGGGTCAGTCGGGTTAAAGTAGATCACAGAAAGGGGCTGGCAACAATTTCCCATCAAGGCAATCTAAGCAACGAGGCAGTCGCCCAAGCAGTGGAAAAAGCCGGATATGAAATTGGGACCGAGAACCTCGCTCTCATTTCTTCGGATTTTCAAGACTATATTGACCTTGTCTGGGCAATTTTTATCGTCTTCTCTCTATACATAGTCGCCAGCTCACTCGGATTATTTAGCCTCACAGACATTCTTAACGGCAGCTATTCGAACCTGGGGCTAGTATTTTTAGTTGGCATTACCGCCGGTTTTTCGACTTGTATGGCCATGGTGGGAGGGTTGGTCCTCGGCATGTCTTCAAGATTCTCGGAAATCCACCCAAACGCCAGTGGTATAGACAAATTCAAACCCCACTTGGTTTTTAACTCGGCTCGTGTTGTTTCATATACGGTTCTTGGTGGTGCTATCGGACTACTCGGCTCGGCTATTCAGCTATCTCCCTGGATCATCGGCATTCTTACTCTTGCCGTAGCGATTCTCATGCTGGTTCTCGGCACTCAACTGATCGATATTTTTCCTTTCATGAAAAAAATCTCTCTCACTCTCCCCAAAGAGATTAGCAGGAAGTTGGGTATCGGTAATCATTCTGATTCAAAATACACTCATCGGAGTGCGGCAATACTGGGGGCTCTCACGTTTTTCCTCCCCTGTGGCTTCACCCAAGCAATGCAGCTTTTCGCGATGAGTACGGGAAGTTTAGTTGCTGGCGCTCTCACCATGGGGGTTTTTGCCCTTGGTACCACCCCCGGTTTACTGGGGATCGGAGGTCTCACTTCATTTATAAAAGGAGCTTGGTCTAAATTTTTCTTCAAATCGGCAGGGATAGTTGTTATCTATCTCTCATTGATGAACTTTTCCGGAGGCCTCACACTTTTAGGTATCAACGTAAATCTTGGGTCCTTGATCGGCTCGATCGATACACAAAAACCAGGCAAGGTTAGCCCGGGAGTGACCAATCTTGGCGATGTCCAGGAAGTAAGGATGACCCAGAACAATACGGGTTATGTGCCCAACAACTTCATCATTCAGAAAGGTATCCCTGTGCGTTGGATAATAAACTCAACCAGCGCCTTTTCTTGTGCCAGCAGCCTAATATCTCCTCAGCTAGGAATTAGAACAAATCTAAATCTGGGGGAAAACATCATTGAATTTACTCCACAACAAACCGGCACCATCACCTTCTCCTGCTCTATGGGGATGTATTCTGGGTTCTTTAAAGTAGTCAACAATATATGAAAGAAAACCAAACCAGATCATCAATTCTCATCAGCGGCATGCACTGCACCTCTTGTGCCTCTCTCATAGAAAGAGAGCTACAAAAAACTCCGGGGGTATCGGAAGCCAAGGTTAATTTTGCCACCGAAAAAGCCTCTATAGTGTTCAACTCACAAGAGGCGAAGATGCCCGACTTATTGGCTTCCATAAAAAAAGCCGGTTATACCGGTATCCCCGCCGACAAGATCGACCAAAAGACTGAATCTCACATGCACCATCAAGAGGCAAAAGGTCAACTCAAGAAATTTATCATCAGCCTCTCTCTGTCCTTACCCTTAATTTACTTCATGTTGACTGATTTCGTAAAATTCCTTCCCGGAGCAGAAATGCTCATGCCATACATGGGACTCATATCTCTGGTCCTCTCGACTCCGGTTCAATTCTTCATCGGGGCAGACTTTTATAAAGGCGCCCTTTCTGCGCTCAAAATGCGCACATTCAATATGGACAGTCTCATCGCCATCGGAACATCCGTTGCCTATTTCTACAGTGTGATAAACCTCTATCTCTACTACCTCGCCAATGGTTCGGTGATCGGGATCAATGGGGAAAAGATCCCGGATCTCTACTTTGAAACTGCCGCCCTCCTCATCACCTTTGTCATTCTCGGAAAGTTCTTGGAATCAAGAGCCAAAGGCCAAACGTCGGAAGCCGTAAAAAAACTCATTGGCCTTCAAGCCAGAACTGCCAGGGTCGAAAGAGGCAACGACACACTAGATATTCCCATCGAGGAGGTGATAAAGGGGGACATCGTCATCGTCAGACCCGGTGAGAAGATCCCGGTTGATGGCATTATCATTTCCGGCTCATCGGCCATTGATGAATCAATGATCACCGGTGAAAGTCTCCCTGTCGAAAAAAATATAAATGATCACGTTACCGGTGGTACTATGAACAAATTGGGCAGCCTAAGGTTCAAAGCCACCCGAGTTGGGGCCGAAACTACTCTCTCACAAATAATCAAATTCGTCGAAGAAGCCCAAGGCTCCAAAGCTCAAATACAAGCCTTAGCCGATAAAATATCATCCTGGTTCGTCCCCGCTGTTCTGATAATCGCCGTTATCACTTTCATCACCTGGTACTTCTTCCTTGGAGCCACTCTCTCATATGCACTATTAGCTCTCACCTCCGTCATAGTCATCGCCTGTCCTTGTGCTCTAGGCCTTGCTACTCCGACAGCCATTATGGTCGGTACCGGAGTTGGTGCGGAGCACGGGATACTCATAAAAGGGGGAGAACCATTGGAAAAAGCCGGAAAAATAGACATCATCGTATTCGACAAGACCGGCACCATTACCAAGGGGAAACCTGAAGTCACCGACATAGTCTCGATCAGTGCTGATAGCGATAAAGAAATATTGCGTCTGGCAGCCAGTTTGGAAAAGCAGTCCGAGCATCCTCTGGCGGAAGCTATTTACCAATATTCCCAAAAACAAAACGTCAAGTCGATACCGGTAACGGGGTTCAAAGCCCACCCCGGTCTGGGGATCGAAGGTGTGGTTAAGGGGAAAAAGATATATTTTGGGAATCGTAAGTTAGTATCTGGGACACTCAAGATCGATATCAGTAAGCACTATGCTCTATTGGAAAAACTTGAGAAACAAGGGAAAACGGCAATGATCCTTGCTACCAAGACCTCTCTTCTGGGAGTTATTGCGATTGCCGATACGATCAAAGACTCTGCCAAGGAGGCCATAGAGATGCTCAAGAAAAGAGGCGTCGATGTTTGGATGATAACCGGAGACAATGAAATGACCGCCCAAGCCATCGCTTCCCAAGTTGGCATCAGTAATGTCCTTGCCGAGATCCTCCCCCAAGACAAGGCCATACAAATTAAAAAACTACAGGAACAAGGGAAAAAAGTTGCCATGGTTGGTGATGGTATAAACGACGCTCCTGCTCTAGCCACCTCCGACCTTGGAATTTCCATGGGATCGGGGACCGACGTTGCCATTGAGACCGGAGAGATCGTCATCATCAAAAATGATCTTCGTGACGTTGTCTACGCTCTCGATTTGTCGAAAGCCACGGTTGGAAAAATTAAGCAAAACATGTTCTTTGCCCTTATCTACAACGTCCTGGGTATACCCATAGCTGCCAGAGCATTCTTTTTCCTTGGATTGGTCCTCAAGCCTGAATTGGCAGGGCTGGCCATGACACTAAGCTCGGTTTCGGTTGTCAGCAACTCTCTTTTGTTAAAGAGGTTCAAGGCCAGGAATAGTTAAAGGGCATAAATTAGCCTCGGTTATACCGAGGCATGTATCTACTTTCTATTCATCAGTATTATGGCTTGAATTAAGCACCAGTCGGTCATCTCAATATGGGCTAATGGCTCATCCGCCTTAAAACAAATCGTCATTCCCGGTTCCAGAGTATTTACCTCAAAAGTCCCATGAACATAAAGTGCGTAATTTACTACAGCCAAGGCAACCAGTAATCTAAGAGATTCGAAACAATCGCCATTTTCTATCACCAGAACAGGAATCTTACACACATAAGGCAAATATGGCTGGACGACTAGATAAACCTGCCTCATGTCCAACAAGCTCTGACCACTGGCTAAAAACTCTAGCTGACAAGCCATCTTAGAATCATCAATATCGGATACTAAAGACAAGACTGTCATCTGATCCTCCGTACGTTTAAAGGTACCCCTAAAGCAAAAGATAGCGGAATCTTATCACACTCACCCTATTTCGGGTAACAA
>CAZIPD010000045.1:0-5609 GCA_964541175.1 uncultured Pseudomonadales bacterium | reverse complement strand
ATACCACTCGGGTATATGATTCATCTCGGCTTCTGATCCGATTCCGGGGGGTGTAGTTACTTCCATAAACAAATTTAACATATAATTTCCTTATGGTCTCCGACACTATACAATGGGGGAATAACACGGTTAGACTTACCTGGCTCCCCGCCAAAACAAAACCTACCGATTTCCCATATACCCAAAGCTATGGCATAGTCTTCAATGAAAATGGAGAGATCCTCATCATCAACAACGGTCACTGGACCCTCCCCGGGGGAACCCCTGAAGGAAGCGAGACGGCTCAAGAAACCCTGAAAAGAGAACTAATGGAAGAAGCAGATATCACGGTTAAGGAAGTTGAACTTCTGGGATCTCAAAAAGTGGAATACCTAAACGGACACAACACCAACTACGAACAAGGAGATGTCTTTTATCAACTTCGATTCGTTTGTTTACTCAAAGAACTCCTTCCCCAAACCCCCGATCCCGATAATGGCAAGATTTACGAGAGACTGTTCGTTCACCCCAAAGATATCAACGACTACATCAAATGGGGAGATATCGGTAAAGAGATTTTCAACTCTGCTCAAAACTGGTTCTTGAAACAACCTAAGGATTCTCCATAACTCCTTCGGGTATTTTAAGGTGAAAGGGTGTAAAATATGTAGTCATGCCCGAAATCTCACCAACCACGCATTTGATCGTCCGCGGTGCCAGACAACACAATCTAAAGAATGTAAATCTGACTCTCCCAAAAAATAAACTGGTGGTCTTCACCGGTGTCTCCGGTAGTGGGAAAAGTTCCATGGCCCACGACACCATCTACGCAGAGGGGCAACGTCGTTACGTCGAGTCTTTAAGCTCCTACGCTCGACAATTCCTCGGCGTCATGGACAAACCCGACGTAGATCAGATCGAGGGACTGTCGCCCGCCATCCTCATTGACCAAAAACAGGGGAGCCATAACCCCCGTTCCACGGTCGGTACCGTAACCGAGATCTACGACTATCTACGTCTCCTTTTTGCCCGTGTAGGGCATCCACACTGTCCCAAATGTGGCAGAGAAATTGTGCCCCAAGACATTAACCAGATATACAAAGCCGTACTCGATCTGGCCACTCTCCATCCTGAATACACCAAACAAAAGGGTGTTCGTTTGATGATCCTGGCTCCGATAGTCAAAAATCAAAAAGGAGAATTCAAAGATCTCTTCACCAGTCTCTACAAGCAAGGTGTTGCTGAAGCCAGAACTGACGGTAAGATTCTCTCGACCCAAACCACGCTTACTTTGTTTAAAAATAACCGTCATCATATCGAAGCCGTCATCGACAAACTGGTCATTGGCCAGGTCGGTGGAAAAATTGAATATGAGAAACAACGTCTCATTGACTCCCTGGAACAAGCGATCAAGATCTCGGACGGGGAAGTTATCGTCAGTGTGGTCACCGACCCCTCTCTTACTTTCCCGGACGACCCTAAAGACATGGAGGATCATTTATTCTCCCAAAAATTGGCCTGTCCCGTCGACAACATCTCAATTCCGGAAATCGAACCAAGATACTTTTCTTTTAACGCCCCCGAGGGTGCCTGTCCGGAGTGTACCGGTCTTGGAACTAAAATGGTACTTGATACGGAGGCCATCATCTCCCCCTCGCTTAGTCTTCTTGAAGGTTCAATAATTCCTCTTGCTTCTCAGTTCGAGACCAGGACTTGGTTCGCTAAACTTATTCTTGAAGTCATGGAATCCACAGGTTTTGCCGGGAACGTTCCACTTTACCAAATGACCCCACAACAACAAGATGTTCTTTTCCATGGCGCAGGTGACAAAACCTTCTCCGTCAAAGGAGTAAACCGCCAAGGCAAGTCAACCACCTGGAAAAGCCAATACTCCGGTCTGGCCAAAGAATTTGAAAGAAGATACGAAGAATCATCTTCGGAATCTTTCAAAGAAGAAGTTGAAAAATATCTCATCAAGAAAACCTGTCCCGTGTGTAACGGAGCCAGACTCAAACCTGAAGTACTCGGAGTACACGTAGACTTCAACTCTATCAGTGAGATCACCTCTTGGTCCATTGAAAAAACTATCAAGTTCTTCAGACAACTACCTCAAAAGATGACCCTTAGCGAAAATCAGATATCGGAACCGATCACCAAAGAGATCCAGGACAGGTTAAATTTCTTGGCTTCGGTTGGACTTGAGTACCTTACTCTTGGACGTGAATCGGGAACTCTCTCAGGAGGCGAACTTCAACGTATTCGTCTAGCCAGTCAGATCGGTAGCCGCCTTACCGGAGTACTCTACGTCTTGGATGAACCGACCATCGGTCTTCATCAAAGAGACAACGAGAAATTGATCCGCACACTAAGGGACCTGGTTAATCTTGGAAATTCTCTGATCGTCGTCGAACACGATCGTCAAACGATCGAGTCGGCCGACCATCTCGTGGAGTTTGGACCCAAAGCGGGCTTCCATGGAGGAGAAATAACCTTCGAAGGTACAAATGAAGACATCGTCAAATCAAACTGTCTTACCGGACAATATCTCTCCGGCAAAAAAGATATTATTGCCCAAAAACACAAATACGAAGGTGATAATCAGGGAAAGATCCGTCTCACCGGTTGTACCCACCATAACTTGAAAAACATTGATGTTGAATTCCCCCTCAACAAACTTATCGCCGTCACCGGTGTATCTGGGTCAGGAAAATCATCTCTTGTTGTCGAAACACTCTTCGAGTCCCTGGCCCAAAGATTGAATCCACTTCATCGAAAACAATCGGTAAGTTTCGAAACTATTACCATCCCCGATGTCGTTAAAAGAGTCTCCCTGATAGACCAAAGTCCGATCGGAAAAACTCCCAGAAGCAATCCGGCTACCTACACCAAAGTCTTTGACCAGGTCAGACAATTATTCGCCAACACTCAAGAATCGAGATATCGTGGATACAATCCCGGCAGGTTCAGTTTCAATGTCAAAGGAGGAAGGTGCGAAACTTGTGAAGGTGACGGCCAAAGAAAGATCGAGATGCAATTTTTGGGGGATATCTACATCACCTGCGAAACATGCAAAGGCACCCGGTTCAACGACCCTACGCTCGAAGTTGAGTACAAGGGAAAAAATATCTCCGAGGTTCTCAACATGACCATGGACGAAGCCGCAGATTTTTTCAGGAACATCCCTATGATTGCCAAAAAAATGGAAACCATCAGGAAGGTCGGCTTAGGTTACATAAAACTTGGCCAACCGGCTCCAACCCTTTCCGGAGGAGAAGCCCAACGTGTCAAACTGGCTACGGAACTTGCCAAGACAGGTTCGGGCCACACAATATATATTCTGGATGAGCCCACTACCGGACTTCACTTCGAAGACTTGAATAAATTGGTCCAAACCCTCTCCGACTTGGTTGCTCAAAATAATACTGTTATAGTCATAGAACATAATCTAGACGTAATTAAGAACGCCGACTATATTATTGACATGGGTCCGGAAGGAGGGGACGATGGGGGAGAAATAATTGCCCAAGGCACTCCACAAAACCTGGCCTCCCGCTCAGAAACCCCCACCTCATTGGAGTTAAAAAAAATAATCACCTGACATATAAATGAAGACAAAACTCTCCCTTGCCCTTTTGGTTTTGTCCTTCATCACCCTGCTCTTCACCCCCCAACCAATAAACGCCCTCGCCAAGTTCTCCACTAACTATCAAGTAAACTACACCGTCAATCCCAGTGGAGTAACTCACGTAAAATACCTCATTAATCAAGCGAATAATCTTTCAGTCGTTTACGCCACAGAGTTCAGTTTGAGTGTCAATCACACCAAGCTGGATAACATCAAGGTCTCCGACGAAAATTCACCCATTGTCCCTAGCGTCATTCGAACCAGGAACGGTTCCATCATCAGCTTCTCTTTTTTAAATAAGATAGTTGGTAAGGACAAGAAACACTTCTTTACCATCGAATATGACACTCCCGACGTTACCTCAAAAGTCGGCAATACCTGGGAAATAAATATTCCCAAGCTCGAGCCGGACGAAAATACTGTTGACCACAACATTGTCCTTTCCCTCCCAACCAATTTTCCTCAACCGGCCTTCATTGATCCCAAACCCAACGCCATAGTCAACAGCAACTACTATTTCTCGGGAAAGACCTTGGGGAACAAACAGATCAGCGCCGTCTTTGGTCAAGAGCAATACTACCGCGTCTCCCTAGACTATCACCTACAAAATAATTCCAATCTAAGGACAACTCAAAAGATCGCTCTTCCTCCGGATACCAGCCACCAAAAAGTCCTCATAGAAAAATTAGATCCACAACCAATAACAATAGAGTCCGATAGCGATGGAAACTGGCTTGCTTCTTACTCGGTCAACTCTAAGGACAAGCTGGACGTTAAAGCCATCATCACGGTTAAAGTCAGCTTCCAACCGTCAACCAAAAACAATATTCGACCTGATGATTTTCTCCAAAGCAATCAAGTTTGGGACTTTGACGATCCGATTTTTACGGTCCCCGAAATTACCTCTCTCAAAACACCCAAATCTATTTACGATTTTGTTGTCGACAAATTCACCTATGATTTCAACAAAATAAGCAAACAAAAAATCCAGAAATATTCGGCCTCCGAGTCACTCAAAAATCCCGATAGTGCTATCTGCTCGGACTTCACCAATACTTTTGTCGCCATAGCCAGAAAAGCCGGAATTCCCGCAAGAGAACTACAAGGATTCGCCCTTTCCGAAAATCCTGACCTTAAGCCGTTAAGTCTCAAGCAAGACGTTCTTCATTCATGGCCAGAATACTTCGACCCCCAAAAAAATGTCTGGATCCAGATCGATCCTACCTGGGCGAAGACCACGCTTGGTGTGGACTATTTCAACAAGCTCGACTTTAACCATATCGTATTCGTCATCCATGGCACCGACCCCAACTATCCGATCACCGCCGGTGGATACAAGAACAGTGATGACCAGGATAAAGATGTCCTCGTCGAGGCTATTACCGAAGTGGCCTTTCCCGAACCCAAGTTATCGATAGGGGATATCAAACAAACCGATGGCTTGATCATCATAGAAGTAAAAAACGACTCCCCCGCTGGTTTCTTCGGGAACATTTCCGTCGAAAGAAATCAGTTCTTGAACGAGACAAATTCGCAGATCGCTATAGCCCCTTACTCGTCAACCGATATTAGGTTATCGGCGATCCACCGCCCGCTGCTGAATAATAAAACCGTCACAACTATAATATCTCTTAATGGACACAGGATCGAACAGCGAATCAGGATTGAACCGATATTCTCAACGGTTCCGCTTCTCTCCGGACTCGGAGCGCTTTTTGTCACAGCTGCCTTCATTGCCAGGCGTATATATCTTCGAAAACGCCGCCGGCAAACCCCTTTACATCGGTAAGTCGATCAGTATCAGGACAAGGATAAAACAACACCTTGAGGGTTACAAGTCCGCCAGTACCAAAGCTCTACATTTCATTCCACTGACCAAGACTCTCTACGTCAAGACGGTCATCAATGACTTGGAAGCAATAATTCTCGAAGCCAACTATATCAAGTCCTACCAGCCAAGATACAACGACATCATAAAAGATAACAAAAGTAATCTTTACCTGAT
>CAZIPD010000044.1:0-5692 GCA_964541175.1 uncultured Pseudomonadales bacterium | reverse complement strand
TTTGTGCTTAAAAACAGGAATTGCGGGCTATTAATATGGCTTATAGTATTGACAAACGGCTAGTTTTGGGGTATACTACCCAGGCATCTAATTTCCGTAGCACCTTAAATAGGAATAGGGAGAAAAAATGAAAACAGTCTTCGCAATCCTGGTCGCGTTTGTGCTGGTATTTTCTGCGTTCGTGCCCGCACAGGCTGCAAAGCCCGCCGCCGCACTGACGGTAACATCGCAAGGAACAGCCATGATCGGTCAAACGATCCTGGTCACCTTGTCGGCAAGCGCGGACGTGCCTGATAGGTTTGAGTGGGAGGTTTCCTTCCACCCCAATGCCGTTACCGACGTGAGCGTATATCTTGGGGGTGAACAACTCACCGCAAGCGATTGGAAACCATTCACCTATATTTGGAATGGTTTTCTGAAGAAAGATTCTTCGGCTCAGGTCACGTTCAGCGTGACCTTATCGCAGAATCCCGGGCTCCAGCCACTTTTTATGGTCATCAAGGACGGTAGCGATATCGTCATGACCAACATTGAGCTTTTAAAGCCCAGCCTGGTCTGGAACGTGGTTGCTCCCCCCTCAGCGATTAATGGGAGCCGGCCGTTCCAGGTAGTAATCAGTACCCAAAACCCAAACTCTGTGGACCTAGCCTTCGATGTCAAGATCCGGTTCTTTTTGGACGGGATCAGTGGCATGCGAGGCCCTGTCCTCAATGGAGGAGAAATTTACAACGGTGAGCCAGGGAGCTGGTGGTGGAGAGGGATTGTCCCTGCGGGGCAGACCTTCTCTATCGCTTTCACCCCGATCACGGGGTCGGTGCTGGGAGTTTATAAACTTCTAAACATTCAGGACCTGCTGTTGGGAAAAGAGTTAGCCAGTGTTGGCTTTGCCTTGATCCCTGCCGGAGGAACACCATACGGGGAGTTTACTCTCCCTGATCAGGTTGTGTCCGGGGAAATCGTAAGCTTGAAAGTGGAAATGTTTTCCCCTCTCCTATCCCAGTTCGTAATGAAACCGATCACCTCTAACTGTGTGATCGTAGGATTACCAGGTGGAGCTGTCAGCTGGGCGAACGTGACCTACGCCAGCTTCATATACCATTTCACAGCCCCTGCGTTGCCGGATGGTGTCGAAAGTTTGGTGTGTTATTTGAACACCAACTTTTATTTTTACGGTCATCCGGAGATGCTCTATAACATCAATACATCATTCCTTGTCACAAAGGAATGACGCTTCTGCCCCCAAGAAATTGGGGGCATTTTTCATGCTTATTTTTCGTTTGGATCCGGAAATATTAGACGTCAAAATTTGTTTGGAATATAATTGGGGTATGGCAAAAAATATAAATATCAGTATTGATGTTGAGAGTATCCAAAGATTCTTTGGTCAGGTGGCGGAGAGGCTTAATAGGTTAAGTCCGGGGGACATCGCCTTGGTGATCGTGGCCATCATGATGCCTCCGATCGCGGTATTGCTCAAGGTGGGTCTTTCTACCCATTTTTGGATCAATGTACTATTGACCGTACTGGGGTTTGTTCCAGGTCAACTACATGCCTTATGGGTGGTGTTGTTTTTGTAATAGATTTTAGATAATATGAATATATGATGAATTATTCTTTCTCGTCCAAATTGTTAGGGAATCCTTTTTTCTACGTGGTCATCTTAGCGGACTTGGTCCTTCGTGGTATTGCGCTGTACAAGAGTGCCAGGAAAGATCAGAAGCTCTGGTTTGTGGCACTTCTCATCATCAACAGCATGGGTATTTTGCCGATAATATATTTCTTGCTTAATAAAGAGATCGTCTTCACTCCAAAAACGGCTCCAAAAAAGGCTGCCCGTAGAGGAAAGAAATAAAAAGAGCCAGGGCTTATGGACTGTGTCCTGCCTGGCAATAAATCACTTAGGGAAATTCAACTTCGTTTCTGGCCGTAGTGAGAGCGACCTGGGCTTTGTCTAATCCTTCCCAATAAAGATCAGGTATCCCTTCACCGAAAAATATTTTTTCTATCCTTGGGTTGAACCAGATGAGGTGATGAGTCATCAACCAGCGACCTTCCCTCATATCGGAACACGGTTCGGTTCCCCAGACTGTGTAACCAACTCTTTCGAGGGCACGTCTGGAGGCGACATTTTCTTCTCGGACGGTACTGTTGATCTTCATCCGGTTAAGGTAATCGGCAGCGAAGAGAGTTCGACCGAGGTGGCAGGCTGAGGCAATCCCCTTTCCCCACCATGCGGGGTCCCAGATGATGATGCCGCTGGTACAGGAATTATTCCTTGACAGCAGCCCGTGAAGTCCGGTCACACCAATGGGTAATTCTTTCTCATTGGAGAAGAGGGGGACGATCGCCCAGTGACAGGTGTCCTGGTCCTGACGATTCTTTTCGTACCACTCGAGCTCATTCTCATAGGTTTGGGCGAATAGACCGTTGGTATACAGGTGGATCTTCATCGACGAAAATCGATCAACCAAAACGGTGAGGTCTTCTTTACAGAAGGGGCGAAGTAATACGGACACACCTTTGTGCTTAATAATCATTTTGACTCCGAACATATATATCTCCTTTTAGTTTTCAGTCTGAAGTTGGACCATCTGTGAATACAGTCCATGGTTTTCTACCAACTGGGCATGAGTGCCTTCTTCGGCTTTTTTTCCTTGGTCCATAACGACGATCTTGTCGGCGATGTCCCAAATCGTTGAGAGACGATGAGCAATGATGATGGCCGTCTTACCGGTGAGAATAGCGCGCATGTTGGTCTGGATCTCTTTCTCCGTAATAGCATCAACTGCGCTCGTTGCTTCATCGAGAATAAGAATCGGGCGATCGGCAAGAATGGCTCGCGCTAGTGCTACTCGCTGTTTCTGACCCCCGGAGAGGCGAATTCCCCTCTCACCGACTTGGGTGTTGTAACCATCCTTGAGAGTGAGGACAAAATCGTGGATACCGGCAAGCTTGGCGGCGTTCATGACATCGTCTATCGAGGAATCCGGGCGGGGAAAACGAATATTGTTGCCGATGTTGTCATCGAATATATAGACATCGTCGCCTTGTGGGACGTATGAGAATAATTCGAGGAGCTGACGTCCATCCCAATCATTGATATCGATGTCACCTACCTTGATGGTGCCCTTTTGGCAACCGACCAGACGAGTAACAACTTTTCTGATCGTAGTTTTGCCTGCTCCCGACGGACCGACCAGGGCAACAATGTTCCCGGGTTCGACTTCAAGACTGAAGTCGTGAAGGGCACCTTCGTCTTCATTGTATTCGCCTTCATAGGCTAAACAAACATTCTGAAGACTGATGCCCAGAGGGCCTTGGGGGATCGTTTGAATACTTCCTTGTTCTTCGGGCTCTTTCTCACAGAGAAGATTTGCCAATCTGGAAGCACCTTCACTGCTTTCCGCGGCACGATCAAGAAGGCGGGCGAACCGCCAGAAACTGGAGAAGAGACGCTCGACGAGTACGCTAACGAAGATCAGATTGGCAACATCGATACTGCCTTGGGTCAGCTGGATGATCCAGATGACCAGGATCAGACGACGAGCCAGGGTGAGAACGCGAATACGAGCGCGATTGTACTTGAAAAGGCCGATCCTGTGTTCTTGCATGGCTTGATCGACAATGCCGTCGTGGATCCTGGTTTGTTCATCCAATAGGCGTGCCTGTTGACCAAACATAAGATTGGTTTCAACTGATTGGACAGACTCGATGGATTTGTTCCACTCTTCTTCGTAGAAGTCCTGACGTTTTTCCCTAAAGGGTCGCTTTTCGGCATTCCCCTTGACCGTAAGAATGGAGAAGAGAACAAAAGCCAGAATAGCGATCAGGGCAACGTAGGGGCTGAGAATAAACAGGGGGATGAGACTAATGACTGCCTGAATGAGGGTAGGCACGAATTCCCAACTAAGGGTGTCGATTATCTCCAGAGTTTTCCAGACCCCGTCACCAACCTTGCCAACCAGCGTGCCTGAGTTGTGCTTGTGGTGCCAGGAAATGTCCATCTTGAGAAACTTCTTGATCGCCGAGAGCTTGAGAAAGCGGTAGATGGGGTGGTTGTGCTTGGCGATGATGTGCCAGTCGAAGGCGGTGTCGAGCCTATTATTAAGCTCGTCGAAGATAAGCAGACCAAGGATGATCAATCCCCACACCAGTGGCATTATCCCTTCCCCAAATAGTCTGACAACGAGGCTGAGGACATAGCTGTTGGCCATTTGAACGGTTTCGTAGACAATAGCCAGGAAAACAAAGTAGGCAAAGGTACTATGGAACGGAGTAAGAAGAATCCAGATCTTCTTGAGCATAAGTTCCTCCTTTATTGATGTAAATGTGCTCGTTTTTGGGCATAAAAAACGCCGCGTGTGCTGCGGCGTTTGAGTAGACTAAATATATTAATTTATATATACGCAAAAGCCGAGGCACAAATATTGCCTCCATATACTTTAACCGGAAGTAATTCCGGACAAGTAGAGATGTAATTAATGGTGTTTTCCATAATTTGTCCTATTACGGACTCCATAAGATAACATATTGTTATGGGTCTGTCAACAGTTATTTTAGATCAAGGAGGAGATGTTTTCGTGTTCTTGCTGGATGAAGATCTTGATTGCTTCTAGCGGAAGTTTATGAGGATTGTCAGGAGCTTGTTGCTGATTTTCCAAATGGGCGAGGTTTAAACAGTGAATGTTTACCAGATCGACTGTGTGGTCGCTGAGATCTTTTTTTCCCGACAGGAAGTTGTTGGTTTTTTCTTTGGCTGTATCTTGGACTTTTTTGAAATAGGCCTCGGTTTCGGTGTTCGTCTGAACAGGGATAGCGTTTTTGGAGGTTAGGCTTCGGATTTTGTCCATGACGGCGATGTATCGATGAATAATATATATCGGGGAATAGACGGGGCCATCCAAGAGATCGAATTGTCTGGAAATTAGTTTTAGACTGGATAGATTTATATCAAGCAGCGCTTCCTCATGTGATGAGTTCTCCATAGGCGAAGTATATACTGTCGAATGATAAAGTCAGAGCGAGTTTATTCCTGGTCTTGCTGGGGAATGAGTTTTTGAAGTTCCTGAGGACTCAGGTTTTGCATCTGTGCGGGATCAAAAAAATTTATGTCCGAGGGAGGAGCGAACTCTGAGTCGGCGACCCTTCTTTTGGTACAGTTCATTTTATATTTTGTCTCATCTTCATAGGCAGTGGCTTCTTCTTCTACGTCAACCGTTTCTTGAGTTGTAGTGACTTCGGTAGTCTCTGTTGTTTCTTCCTCAGCAGGGATCGCCATTTTAAATCCGGTTTTCTCTCCCTCTTCCCAGGTGTACACATAAAGGGTGTCATTGATCATGGTGCCTTTTTTACCACCTGACATATCGGCCCCGACAATTTTCATTTTTTTTCCGGATATTGTCATTTCCGTGGTGGAATTGTCCGTAAGGTTGGTAACGGTACAAAAAGCCGAACCACCCGATTCAAGGATTTGGGCGAGCTTTTCCGCTTCCTGAGCTTGATTATCCGGTTGTGTTCCCGGGGAGACACATCCGGCAAGTAAGAGGGCTGACGGCAAGAGAGCGAGAAGAGCTTTTTTCTTCATAAGAAACATTATACACAGTAACAATTACTACTCAACCGAGAAGATGGAATGTCTTGGTCAAAACCGTCTAACAATTATTTGTTAGAATTTATACATGGATTATTCTGG
>CAZIPD010000043.1:0-5939 GCA_964541175.1 uncultured Pseudomonadales bacterium | reverse complement strand
ACACCAAAGAGAGCCAGCATAGCATCAGGGGCGTTACCCATGAAGTTTAGTTTTGAAGCAAGAGGTGGGCTAACAAAGGGCACATACATGAGGAATCCTCCCGGATTTAGATTACGTACACCAAAAAACCATTCGAAAAAATTGAAGTTAGCATTAGGATCAGTTGGTCCAAGGATGTTCACCAGGGGCTGAACCATAAGCATATAAGAGAAAGTAAGAAGGATCATAGTAATGGGGAAGACAGAGAGGTTGGCAAATATATTGCGGAGCCAGCTACCGAAGGTATCTGAGCCCGGCATTGCGTTGGCAAGAAGAACAATAGGGGCGGTGATTAAAGAGATGATGACCGTAAGGAAAGCTATTAGGAGTTTCCAGAATAGGCGGATGTATGAGATGGCGATGGCGATGAAGAGAATGAGCATGATGATCATTCCGATACCTGAGAGAAAGCCTAGGATACCAAGAGCCGCGCTAAATGCGCTGGGGCCACCAAGTATGAGATTGAGGACACCAATGGCTGATGCCGGGAGGGCTACTAATCCATTAACAACCAAGGAAAAAAGGGCACCCATTTGACCAGATGCGGGAGTTACAAGCCAGCCGTCAGCAAGTATGAGTTTTTGGGAAACCATGAGACTAACAAAGGCAAAATAAATGACATACATAAGGTCGACCATTAGGCCAACGATGGCGTAAGAGAAGGTGATCATTAATAGTGTAGCAATAAGTTTTGGAAGCGCCAGTTGAACGGTGATGACGGTTTTTGCGGAGATGTTAACTCTAAACATCATCATGAATCCGTAAATAATAAAGAAGAGAACGAAAACAATGTAAGACAGGTTGCGGAACATTTTCCAGATGGGAAGAAATGCCGCCAGTCCAGCATATCCATATCCTGTGGTGTCGTTTTGGGCCAAGGCTTGAGGAATTATATGGTGACGTTGGAGGTTTTGGCTGACGTAGGCAATGTAACTGTGGGTGGTGGCAGGCGGATTGCTAATCAAAAAGGCAATTCCTTTACCAGCAGCTCCAATAATGCCGTCATCACTTGGTTTAAGAATATCTTTTCTCTGGTCTGCCAGGGCGAGTTTTATTTCCGATTCCGATTTTCCTTCCGAAACGGAATTATTTACGAAATCGATCATTTTTTGCATCTTTTGGAACATACCTTCATCGGGGTCTGTTTTTCCTTGAACTTTCTCAATGAGGTCGAGGAGGACGATATCAGAGAAGCCGACACCTTCACCGGAGAAAGTATCATCGACACACTTACCGGAATACCAGGTTTCAAGATTCATTTGGTCACCTTGGCGGCGATCACAGAACTCGGCCATATTTTTGTAACTACCAGCTTCTTTCATCGTATTATCGATGAGGTCTAGCTTGTCCTTGATGCTTTCGAGTTCGGTTACTCCAGGAATAGTGAGAGCCAGGACCGGCTTAGATGTAGAAAAAAGAAATGCCGTGAGCAAAAAAAGGAAAGAAAGGACGATTAATGGGCGCCGTGGCATATACAAAGATTATACATTAGTGAGGCAGGTTTTTAAGGATAGGCGGTGGGGTAGCAAGGGAATTTAAAACCAGGAGCG
This sequence comes from uncultured Pseudomonadales bacterium, assembly GCA_964541175.1. Lineage (GTDB taxonomy): Bacteria > Patescibacteriota > Microgenomatia > UBA1400 > MFAQ01 > CAIQPO01. Next base: position 4,350 of record CAZIPD010000043.1, on the reverse strand, counting down.
AGCCATTCTTCGTAAAGTTTTTTGATGTGATTGTAATAGCCGTCCGAGGGGGCGGACGGTTCACATTGGCCAACGAGGAACATGGCCATAAAGACACGCATTGGACATTGAGTGGATTCCATTTCAGCTTTACAAGCAGATTTATAGTAACCAGGTAGCCCGAGGAAATGACTGAGTTGTTCTTTGAAATAGTATTGTTTGGTAGTTGGATTTGAGGCAATGCGATCAAGGTTAATACCGAAGTCAAGAATCCTTTGGCAGTACCCTGCCGAGGGATTACCTCCACCCATCTTTTGACAAATACCTTCATAGTTACTGGCATTTGATTCGTTAAGCCAGATAGTGAGTGCAAAAACAGGGTCGACGCCGGCAGCGACGGCAGAGTTGACGACGGTGGTGAAATTTTCAACCCGAGGATGTCCGACACCAAGCCAACGAGTAGCGAGGTCGGTGAACTTGGCTTGAAAAGATAGAGCCGTGGTAGTGTCCGGCGGAGTGGCAGCACAGTCAGTCGGACATTCGAAAGGACCAACTTCCACCTTGCTAAGACTACATTTACTGGATCTTTGACTGGAGGCGGGAACAGCCCAACAGCTTTGAAGAATTTGCATGGAGTCTTGGGCGAGGTTGTTTTCTCTATAGATGGTAGTGGCACCGTTCACCGAGGCTTGGGGAGAGGTGGAGTTACTGACGGTGGGGGCAGTGATGGTGCTTTTGTCAGGGATTTGGGCAAAGCTGGGTAAAAGCATTTTGAAAAATGAAGGGATCTTTTTTTCGATATTCCCGAGGACCATATCGGTGATCTGATCTACCTTGGGATTATTTAAAACTGCGATTGGTCTGCCGGTGGCAGTTCCGGTGATGGCGTATTCAGTCTCACCTTTTACCCATCTACAATAATTGGCTTCACAAAGTGTCTTGGTGTTGAGGTATTCACAATAGTAGTAGGCGCCTTCACAGAAGTCGGGCTGTTTGTTGACTATGGTGGCAGAGACGGGAACTCTGACTACTTGTTGAAGACTGGTGGCACTGGGGTATGTTTTGGGTGCCGGGAGTCCGTAGGCTTTTTGTGGTGGAGCGCAAGCGACCGAGGAGGCGCGGGCGATGACCTTGGAGAGAAGAGAGCCTTCGTTCGATGTGGTAGGGAGTTCTTCTGGATTGCCTACCGACCAGGAAGGAGTGAGGTGAGAGAAGAGGCCGTTTTCTCCGGAGATGCCGGAGAGGATGGCTTCAAGATACGGAATATTTTCTCTGGCGACGGCACCTCCAAGGACGATAAAGGATCTGAGGTTATCGAAGTTATATGGGAGGAGGGTGTCGTACTTATATTTAGTATTTTGACTAAGCTTGTCATATTCTTTGGCGAAGTCCTCACAGACCGGTGTTTCTTTCAGACAACCGGGGAGTTCACCGCGAAGATCCTTGGCGTGGGTCTCGTGATCATTACCGTTCTTGTCATAGTAGTGCCAGTAAACATTCTTTTGTTGGTCATCTATGGCTTTGAGATATGCCGCTTTGACATTGGCTTGTTGTTTGGCGGTGAGTAGACGCCAGTAGGTGCGCCAGGCCTCGCGAGGTGTTTCTTCGAGAGAATAGTTGGGTTTATCAAAAAGACCATTGAAGAGATATAGTTTGGCGAGATTGTCCGGAGTTCCGGCCTTGATCATGGTGTTCAGGTCCGGTCCGTAACCACCAAGAGTAGCACCGGAGAGATCGTGGGTAACGGTAACATCAACATAGGAGGGGGGAAGAAAACCGGTAAAGGTGTCGGTATAGGTGACTCCCGGAGCACTGATACAAGAGAGAGGGTAAAGGTCGATCTCGGTTTCAACTTCTTCAACTTGAGGATAGCATTCACTGTTGGGAGGATAAACGGATCTATTGTCACAAGGACTATTGGTTTCCGTTGTGGCGGTCGGAGTGGGAAGAGGAGTGGGCGAGGGGGTTGGTGTCAGAACAGGAGTGGTATATACAGGTGAAGGTGTGGGGGTCGGGGTGATCGAAGGGTCACAGAAACATCCGCCATTTGAACCGGTAGGTTGGCAGGTGGCCTTTCTATTTAATTGGCAGGGGTTGCCGATCGGGGTACCGCCACAACCATCGATCGAGTATGCAGAACAAAGTTCAATCGCTTTTGCCTGCGGCGGAGAAAGAAATACAAAGACACTTAGAATGGTGAGAAATGAAAGTAGTGACCTCACGAATCAATTATAACTGGAGATGTCTCGATTACCGATTACAAAGGAATACCAAATTGAGTAACCGGAGCGCCGGTAAGACGTTCGATGAAAACCAGGATCAACCAGACACCGGCAAGAAGAATGAGACCAATGACTGCCCAGGTAAGCTGTTGCCAGGCGGCGGCATAGGCTTTGGGGTCGGCTCCGGCAGAGATGAGTCTGACACCGGCGAGAATGATCATGCCGACTGCGACGAGAGCAAGAGCTTGGGGAATGTATTTGAGCAAATTGGCGATGACACACTCGATACCTCTTATGGTGGCGACATCCGATGCTCGGTCGGTGCCGACACAAGCACCCGTCCAGTCTTGGGCACAGACCGGTTTGACGATATTAAACATAAGGCAATTATACAGAAACAAAAAGCGACCGAGTGGCCGCCTTTTGGTTTCTAACTTTATTTACTATTTTAGAAGGGTCTGGGGATCGTGGTTCCGGCATCAAGGACATTGACTCCAAAGAAGTAGGAGATGAGTCTCATGACGGCGTAGGAAGCAGCAACGATGGCGAGACCAACGAGAGCAGCAGTGATACGATTTCTGGCGGCTTCGGTTTTGGTTTTGTCTCCACCGGAGGTGATCCATTCAACACCACCCCAAACGAGGAAGGCGAAGACGAGAATACCAGCAATGATGAAGGCGAGAGAAATAACCGAGGAGATGAGTCTACCGATATCGGTAATCTGCATTCCTGTTGGTTGAGGAATACCGATAGTACCTTCGGCGTAGACTTGGGGAATCAAGGACATATTTTTTTAAATTTTTAATAATTATTTAACAAAAGTTGATTTATTATGGCAGTTTGTGGCTGTTTGTCAACTATTATGAACCAACGGGGTTCGAAGTACAGAGAGCATCGAGATTAATACCGAAGAAAGTAAGGACAAGATTGTAGATGGCGAAGGAAGCGGCAACGATGGTGAGACCGATCAGAGCACTGGTAATTCTCTTCTGGGCCGATTCGATTTTGTTTTTGTCTCCACCGGAGGTAATCCACTCAAATCCACCCCAAACAAGGAAGACAAAAAAAGCAACGGCCGAGAGAATAAAAGCGACCGAGACGAGGTTTGAGATGAGATTGCCGATACAGGTAAAACCGAAGAAGTTCCCGGCAGTAGCGGGGGTCTCGATATCGATGACGGTGTCGGCGGCGAGGACTTGGGAAGCTAGGTTTGTCATTTTAGATATTGCTTGGGAAGACGGGTTTTAATAGGTTGATCTTGAAGACACCTTGGATGAAGAGTGTGATGGCGTAAGAACCAACGAGGACGGCGAGACCGATCATAGCTCCGGTAATTTTGTGTTGAGCACTTTCGATCTTTGTTTTATCGCCTCCGGCAATGAGCCATTCAAATCCTCCCCAGACGAGATAGAGGAGGAAGGCAACACCTCCGAGAGTGACGACCGTGCGCCATAGGTTGGCGATGTAGAAGGCAAGTCCGGCACCGGCTTCTTTGGGGACACCGGCACCTAGAGAGGGGTTAGTGATCTCTTGCGCCAGAGCTTGGGGAATTAGTTTGAATATCATATGCCCGGGAATAAAACTGATATAGGGTTGAGAATATCCAGACCGAGGACCCCGCCGATGATACCGATAATGAAGTAAGCAGCGACAAGGGCGATCAGGCCGACAGCTCCTTGGGTCATGGAAGCTTGAGCCTCACCAACCTTGGCTTTATCCCCTCCGGCAGTGATCCATTTGAGAGCACCCATAAAGAAGTAGACCAAGAAAGCGAGACCGCCGACAACGGTGATGGTACCGATCAGGGCAGAGATGAAGACTCCTGTTTGTGATTTGACACCTCCAGCGGAGAGAATGTTCTGGAAGGGTCCGACACCGGTAATACCTCCACCAAGATCGACAGGGGCGGCGTAGGCTGATTTGACTATATTAAACATTTTTATTCAACTGATTGTAATTGTGGTATGAGGATAGCAGTGAAACTGCCAAAGAGAAGCTGGCTGACGATGCCGATAATGAGGAAGGAAGCGGTGACTACCACCAAGCCGGTAATGGCCATGGTGATCTTGCTTTGAGCTTCGGCAACTTTGTTCTTGTCGCCTCCGGCAGAGATCATTCCCAAACCTCCGGTAAGGAATTGCCAAAGAGC
>CAZIPD010000042.1:0-6036 GCA_964541175.1 uncultured Pseudomonadales bacterium | reverse complement strand
TCATCCCCCTTTATCCACTCACCGATTTCCTTAAGCTCCGGGAACATCGCACTTGTCTCCTCCAAATTCCTTGTATATGTCCTTATCTCCCCGCTCTTCCTATTAAAATGTATCTGTACCCTTGTCCCGTCATATTTTCTTTCAACGGCCACATCCTTCATCTTACTGACGATTTCCTGATAGCTATTCAGTCTTTGGCATAAAGCGGGAACGACCGGTACTCCGCTCTTGACCTTGATTTTCGCCAAACCGGATAAGCCGGAATCCTTTATCTGCTCTACCAAGACACCTACATCCGGAAATATCTGGAAACGTTCATCCAGTTGTTTTCTCAAGCTTTTATCACCCTTCTCCATTTGAGATAACGCATCGAATATTGTTTTCGATGAGAAACCCAACCTCAGTTTCCCCAAGATTATCCTGACGATATATTTTCTCTCGTCTGGGCTTGTCGACAATAACAGTTCTTTTAGGCTCTCAACTTTTCTTTCCTGACTTCCGGTACCCGAGTCTTTGGCTATCTCCAAAAGCTTGCTATGTACTTCACTTACACTTAAGTTCCTGCCAAGACTTCCGAACTCAAGCTCCCTGACCAACAAACCCATATCTCCCTTTCCTTTGTAAGCCCTTTCCACAACGTCTATCTTTCTATCACTCGCCAAAGCCACTGCCCTGATCACCATTTTCACTGCCATTCCAAACTCGACCGGTTCAAAGTCCGGCACCACCCTACCCACGATCATATACATTGCCACCCGGGACTCGCCGGACTCCAGCTTCTTCAAGAGCTCGACCAAGATATCGGTGATCGCCAACCTTGAGCTGATCTTTTCCAATCTTTCCAGATACACCACAAAATCCTTGAACTTCATGCTTAAATTCTACCTCATTAAAGGTCAATTATCGGAAATATCTCACCTTTCCCAAAGCGTACCTTGCACCACGGGTATGGCCTTTCTTCTTCACCAATCTCTTATCGATCAGATCTTTCAGATCGCGCAGCACCGTATCCTCCGACACGCTGGGTAATATTGACCTGATCTCCTTAATGGTCGTCTCCCCCTTTAGGGTCAAGTCTTCCATGATGGCTATCTGCCTCTCGGAAAGAGCGATCGCCTTACCCGATTCGGACCGGAATACCGGCTGCTCACCTACCAAAGTCATTAACCTTGCTCTGGCCTTCAAGGCAGCACTTTCCAGGCAACCCACAAAATACTCCAACCACCCTGTTAGATCTCCTTCGTGTCGGTCCGGGTCCGACAAAGCGTTTAACAACACCTCCCTGTTTCTATATAGCTCCTCCTCCCAAACCCATAGCCCCTTTAACTCGTACCCTGCAGAGCTCAAATACAGATCGGTAAATAATGTTCCCGAAAGTAAATTGCCTTCATCGAAAGGTTGAATTCTTGCGATCTCGTATAAACACACCCCGGCTTTAATAACTGGATTGATCGCCTCTGCATCAGCTGCCACGAACCAATTAAAGAAATCTTCCACCTGATAAGGTACCTCAACCGCGGTTGGGATCACCATTCTCCCCCTCATCCATTCTTCACCTCTATCCTCCATTCTGAAAACCCCCAATTCACGGGAGGCAATTAATTTCTCCATTGATAAAGAATTCAGCTGATTCAGATCTTTTTCTCCAAAGCCGGTTTGCTTAAACCTCATCGTCAAATACCCGAGTTGTTCTTTATACTTATTGGCATTCAGGAAATTTAGGACCATCTGCACATCCCTCTCTTTAGCCACTACTCCCACTCGCCGAGCCACCTCTTCAGCCCTCTCGTCTCTCCCGGGATCATCGGTAATTATTTTCCCCATCTCCGGAGGCTGAATCCCGTTTCCATAGATCTTTAATACCGCTGATGCGGACCTTGTCAGACAATCATGTTTTATTTTTCCTTCCCAGTCGCTCGGGACGGGAACAATCTCCATCACCGACACTGCCTTCTCGAATCCAATAATTCTTGAAAGTAAACGGTTGGAAATATCCAAGGCAGGTTCAAACATCTATTTCAATTTACGCTATTAATGCGGAGATCTCAAGTCCAAATTGTCAAAAATTGAATTTCCAAGGCTCGTCATAATATAATTCTCGCATGCCATCAAAAAAACCGACCACCAAAGTTCACAGGATCATTGCTATTCAAACACTGACTCTTGCCACCTCTTCACTGGGGTTAGTCGCCGCCCTTGCCTGGAATGAAGCCTTTAAAGAATACGTCGATGTGTACATCAAACCGCACTTCAATGGAGGGTCTGCAGTTATCTCCCTATTTCTTTACGCGCTCAGCATAACGGTACTCACAGTCATTGTCACCTGGCAGCTGAACCGCATCACCAGTCTTTTTGAAGGATCCAAAAACTAGTTTTCCCTAAAGCCTTACTAGATTAGCCTTTTTAAACATCTGAATATCTCCCTCATCCGCAGTTGTGACAATCACCTGCCTTCCCACCATCACCCTAAGCACCTCTTGCTTATGTTCTTCATCCAGTTCGGAAAAAATATCATCAAGCAATAACACTGCTCTTCTTTTCGTTCTCTCTTCAAGAAAATATATTTCTCCCATCTTACATGCCAACACCGCCATTCGCTGTTCACCTCTGGATCCATAAACAGATAAACTTCTTGTCCCCTCTTTGATGACCAGATCGTCTTTATGCGGTCCGACCAAGGTATACCCCAAAGCTGTTTCTGCATCCCTGTATTGTTCAAGCCTGGCCTCACTGATCGGGCTGGCATCGTAATCTAAATTGAGTTTGTTGAACAACTCGCTCCTGGAGAATAGATCATTTATATAATTCACGAACTCCCTCCTCTTCTCTTGAATTATTGCTCCGTGTTTGATCATCAGACCATCCCAAAAAGTCAGCGAGTATCTCGTCACTGCTCCTTCTCTGATGGCATCCAATAGTTTATTTCTCCGCTTAAGAGCTTGTTCATAAGTTGTCAAACTATGGTCATACGACTTGTCGGTCTGCAACAGCACCTTATCCATAAATTTTCGTCTGACATCCGGAGAGCCCGACACCAATTCCACATCTTCAGGTCGAAAAAGTACCAGAGGTAATAGGCCTACCAGATCCTTTCTTCTCTTACTCACCCCATCAACAATGTATTTCCTCTTGTTCACTCTCTTTCCCATCACCACCCCTCCGTTAACAATTACTTCTACTCTCGTCAACTCTCCTTTTTCATCACTCACTTCTCCCGACACTCTCCCCAACTCCTCACCGAACCTCACCATTTCTTCCGTCTTTTTTGCTCGAAAACTGTCTCCAACGCTCATCAGAAAGATTGCCTCCAACAGATTCGTCTTACCGTAAGCGTTTGGACCATAGATTAGGTTCACTCCATCGGATAGTTCCAGCTCTTTTATCTCGTAACTTCTGAAGTCGTTTAGACTTACTTTTGTTAGCATTCTTCCCCATATTGTACATACAGTATATTAATCTTATGTATTTACTTCAGATTCTCTATTTGTTCCTCCCCGCGGGGTTGGCCAACATGGCCGCTCCTTTTGGAGCAATGATCCTTCCTCAGCTGAGCTTCCCGGCAGACTTCGGAAAAACCTTTAGAGGCAAACGCATCTTCGGTGATCACAAGACCATTCGTGGATTTGTCCTGGGCGCACTCGCTGGCGTTCTCTGTCTCTATCTTCAAAAATACCTCTATCTTTCCTCATCCTTCTTCAAGTCGATGAGTTTAATTGATTACTCGACAATTCCACCAATATTTGGCTTATCTCTTGGACTTGGATCTCTCATCGGAGATGCCGTAAAAAGTTTCTTTAAGAGGCAAGTCGGGATCAATCCCGGGCTACCCTGGTTCCCCTGGGACCAAATAGACTGGATCATTGGCGCCCTTATCTTCGCCGTACCCTTCATGTCGGTCACCCCACTCATTGTCATTTCTTTCCTGATGGTCGGACTCCTTACTCACCTTCTGGTAAAGCTTCTTGGTTTTTTTCTGCGACTTAACAGCTCGGCTATCTGATCCAAAAGCGATATAATACCCATCACATGTCCCCCGCTTTCAAAAAAACCGTGCCTAATCTGCTGACAATTTCCCGTGGGTTCCTGATAGTTCTCATCTCTCTTGTCTTCTTTTCTGATCTAAAATATAAATTTCCTACCGCCCTAGCCCTCTTCATCGTTGCCATCATCACCGACGTCCTCGACGGTAAACTGGCCAGAAAGTGGCATGTTAAATCCGATTACGGAGTGGTGTTTGATTCCCTCTTCGACAAGATTCTCACCATCAATATGTATCTTCTTCTCATTCCTTATGATCTGATTCATTCCGGAGTATTCATTGCCCTGGTTATAAGAGACCTGCTCGTCGACGGCATCAAAAACTACTCTCTTTCCCAAGGTCTCCCTATACCCGCCCGCAAATCTGGAAAGTCAAAAATGGTCGCCCAAGGGACAATGATAATATTTGCCCTCCTTCTTTTGTCATTCCCGGAGAACAGTCTCTTCTATGGCTGTCTAATACTCTCCTCCGTAGCGGCATTGTTTTTCTCCTATTTCAGTGGCATTCTTTATGTCGTAGACTGGATATACCGAGAAGATGATCAACCTTCCAAAAAAATATAGCCTACTAATAAAAGCCTACCTTTCTCTCTTCGGGATTGGATTTATCCCTTTTTCTCCCGGTACTTTAGCAAGCGCCGCCATCACCCTCATCTGGCTCTACGCCCTCCCCTCCCTTTCAAAAGCTCCTCTTCTCTTAATTCCACTGATGATTTTTGTGTCTCTCGTCTATTTCATCTCGGTAAAATTGATCTCCGCCTTTCTCAAACCTCCACTGGACAAATCCTGGATCGTCGTTGATGAACTGGTCGGCATGATCATCTCCCTGACTCCGACTGTTTTCATCAGTTCTCCCACACTAATTATTTCTGCTTTTATCTGTTTCCGTTTTTTTGACATCGTCAAACCCTCTCTCATAAAAGAAATAGATTCTCGCCATACCCCCAGCTCAATAATCCTCGATGACTTGGTCGCAGGAGTATTCTCTGCCGGATCGGTTATTCTCATTAGTTTATTTATCTTGTGAAAGAAAGCGCCAACATTCTCCTCACGGGGTGTTCCTCTCCTGTAGCCCTATCGCTTCTCCCCAAACTCTCCCCCAAGGTTCATATTTTCTGTCTTGTCCACACCAGTCACCCCAGGATAATCCGTCCCAAGTTCACCATTCTGAAATCGGATCTTAGGGATTACCACGCAACCTTTAATTCACTTTCCCAAATACCTAAACTTGACTGCATCATCCACCTTGCCGGAATAACGGACGCTCATGTATCACTCGGTAAAGGTTCCTTCAAAGACAATGTCTCAATGGCAAAGACCATATCACGGATCGTTAAAGAAAAGAGCGTTAATAGACTCATTTACCTGAGTTCAAACTCAGTCAACTACAGCCAAAGACAATACGCCAAAAACAAACAACTCTCCGAGGAAATACTCAAAAAAACGCCTGCTGCTCTCACTATTTTTAGACCTACATTGATTATTTCTCCTCAATCACAGGAGATAAAAAACCTGCACTCATTGATCAGAAGACTTCCTTTTATTCCCCTAGTCGATCAGGGTCGCAATCTCGTTTACCCGATATCTGCCCAAGACGTCGCCACTGCTATATTCCTCTCGCTAAACAACGAGATTTCTTTCGGTAAAGTCTACTCACTCTCAAATGACACGGGTATCACAATAAGAAACATTGTTGAATCTTTAAATACCGTCAAGCATCTGGAAAAACCTATCATCAACGTCCCTTCATGGTTAGTGATGTTTTTCCTGAACGTCATCGGGTTGATTAAGCCTAATTATTCCCGCCAAGTCAAAGATTTTATTCTTCAACCAGTTCCTCCCAAGAACTCTCGCGCCAAAAGAGAGCTTGGATGGATCGTCAAACCGATCACTTCCCAAATCTTAACCACCAGTTTCCGTTAAGTTTTCCAAAAAAAAGTAAGTCCTCCAAGATATCAAAAACATAATGGAGCGACCATGAAAAGAAAAACACTCCGA
>CAZIPD010000041.1:0-6249 GCA_964541175.1 uncultured Pseudomonadales bacterium | reverse complement strand
CAGGTGCGCTACAGTTAAATGTTTGAGTCCAATTACCGCAGGCTGGGGCTCCATATGGACCGCATTCTCTACAGCTTGTAGAATATGATCCGGTTCTGTAATTGCCGCAGCTGGCGTTGCAACTCCAATTTACTGTTGTGCTTCCACAAGCCTGTGTTTCGGTATATCCCGAAGCGCAATTAGCGTTGTCACATGTCCAACAGCCAGTTTTTACTATCGATCCAGGATTACTAAGGTTGCTCCAATAACAGCCTTCAGTTCCACCACCAACACATCTATTATCCCATTGAGTACCGCTTTGATGCTCACATGAACTTCCGGAACAAGCATCATAAATGCTTTGTGAGCTCGATACACAATACCATTCGTGCAAAATAGTATTATATCTACAAGTGTCGGAAATATCGGTGAAATATCCTCCCCCATTACAGACTATTGTGGCGTTAACTATTTTTGGAAAAGACATCATGGTCAGCGAAAAGATCATAATGAAGCCAACCAGTAGAGCTATTCGGTTCATATCAATAGATAATTTCCTGAACTGATAATTTACATCCAATAAATTTACCCAGGGAATATTTAGAGAAACTTAGAAAATTTTCTTTAGATATCATTCCGTCAAGTGTCTTATTGGATTCCAGACATTTGAGGAAGGTGTTTTTTGAAGGATTTGGTGATGAAGAGATTATTTGATTAAATTGTTTTTTGTCTGTAATTTCGATTATTTGGGTCCCAATTACAATTTCTTGGTTCACGGCTAAATAATTATTTAAATTCATCGTATCTATACCCACATATTTTGTATTTGGTCCTGCGAAAAACTCCCGTTCTCTGTCCTGTATCACTGAGCTCCCATTGCTGTTTAAGGGAAGATCCAAGAGTAACTCTAATTCTACACTTTTACCTGATTTGGTTTTAGTTTTGAATACTATAATGTTGGCTTCCCCTACTGTTTTTAAGCCCTGATACTTACCAAGATAATACGTATTGGTCAATCTGTAACCATCCAGGTCATCGCTTGATCTGCTTATTTCACCACAAGATCCGCTTTTACCAGTAACTGTAAATTGGTTGCATTCTAAGATTTCTTTTTTGTAAAAAGAGGACTTTATTGCGTATGTGATCAGCCAAGAAAAAATTCCAATAAGAAATATTCCCCCGATTACAAACACTAATTTATTTTTCATAAACAGGCTATATATTAAGAGTATCTCCAATCAAACAGGAGTGCAATCCTTACATTAAATCTGCTTTTAATCTGAGTTGCCGATAAGTGTAACAGGAGCTGTAGCTGAACTGAAACTAAAATTAAATATCACAAAATATTTATCATCTAGTGTTGCTGAACTGCTCTTTGTCATGGGAGGATCTATTGAGAGATCTAGTATTGGCATTGGAATGAATTCTTTGTATGAGGCGATTATTTCTGATTCAAGCTTTGCTGCATTTTCGCCTGCTACTCCATTCAACAATCCAACAGCATATATACCACTGGATTCCATTCTTGAATTAATTGAAATAGGGGATACTGGAACGGGAATATCAACTAAGATGGCGTCACCAACACGCTCCCGCATTTGCGCCATCGCGTTAAGAACACTTGTTACGCTTCCCGTTTCGGATGAGGAGGCACCTGATCTGAGGCCGCTGTCGGTCTTAGAAGTGTGTGTATACCCCATCTCATAGTCGGCGTCTCCAAAAAGAACTCCAATGACCCCTCTTTTTCCTGTTCCATCTTCAATGCCTAAATAAACGTAGCTTTGGACCTCCCCTCTATCTTCGTTATACACATACTGCGTTCCCAATACCAATCCTTGCATCGCTAAAAGATGCATACTCCCCCCCGAACCTTTATAAGTCGAAATGTTAAATAGCCCCAATCGCTTTACAGTCTCGTTACTGTTCAGTGGTTTGCCTTTTGTGTCAATAGGCGACAACTGAGATTCATTATTGAAGTGATAAAAAGAGTATTGAGTTACCCACTGACGATAGGTATTTTCATCTAGGCTAAGAAATTCTTGAATGTTACTGATGATCTCTTCCTGAGACATGTTAGTCTCTATGACTTTTTGTAGCTCCGCCGGGTCCGAAATTACTGATTCAAATCCAGTAAATATTAAGGGGGCTTCGGTGGGTGTTTCCTTAGGAATTTGGACGGGTGTTTCGGTAGGTGTTTGGGATGGTTCTTGTGTTGGTGCTTCCTCCGGGGTCGCCGTTTCCGTAGCCCTTGGTTGTGTCGATGTCATCTCCGGGTTTAGCGTTGCCTGAGCAGGTCCACAACCCGCAAGAAGCAAGGTGGCGAGAATTACAGCAGCCTCTGCTGACAATAGAGGATTATGTTTTAAACCCGGATCTTTGCTTGATGGTAATATTTCCTTGAATGATATAGTGGCGTTGGTGTTCTTTTGGATGATCTCGTCCTTCACCGAGTCGAGGTAGCCTAGATACTTGTCGGCGTCTTGCGTAAGTAAAGGGTAGACGTGTTCCATGGTATTTCTGACGGCGAGAAGCTTGGCTCTGGATATAGCCAGAGCAGTGAGTAGTGCTTGAGGGTCTTTCCTGTCCTCAAGACTTACAGGAAAGGATGAATCGAGAGGGTCCTCGGGAGTTTGGTTGTTGATTTTCAGAAGATATGGACCAATCATTCCGGTCACTTTTTCAGAATCAGGAGTGAGTTTGGTGGCATTTATCCATTTGTCAATGGACCCTTCGAAGCTGTTCATTTCAGTTTCTGATTCCGGTGTAAGAGCATCTTCCCTAAGCTCTATAGTGGAAGCCAAGGCCTCGGTAAACTGTTTGAAATTCTGGTGGGGATATGTGTGCTCCCCACGTTCATTTGTAGGCATATGTTGACTTTATCATATCACTAACTAATATAAGGTGGGTAGTGATAAACTAGCGAATGGAAGGACTTAGTTTTGACTTAAACGTATTTATTATTATCAAACTCTTTTTGGCTTTTCTTGTTGGGGTGATCATTGGGCTTGACCGGGAAAGAAGCGGTAAGGCGGCAGGGATCAGAACTCAGATGTTGGTATGTGTAGGCTCCGCATTGCTGGCGACGATCTCCATTCATATCGGGGACGCATTTGGGAAGGAGAATAGTGATCCGGCAAGGCTAATGGCCCAGATCGTGACAGGAATTGGTTTCTTGGGTGCGGGGGTGATCATCAAGAATGGGAATAAGGTTCAAGGAGTAACTACTGCCGCCACTATTTGGATAACGGCGGCTATTGGCATTGCGATAGGTTCCGGATTTTATGTATCGGGAATCATCACCACGATCATGGTCTTGTTACTTAACCCTATCGCTCAGCTCCAATACCGATATGGTTTGAAGGGAGACTTTTACACTATAAAGGTACCTTTGAGACATGAGCAGATACTGGAGAAGATATTTGATCTTAGGTTGGTCGATGTGAGACAACGAACAGTCTCTTCAAGAGAGATAAAAACCCTGATCCACTCTTCGCATCAATCGAATAAGGAGATTATTGGTCTTTTGAAACAGAAGAGAATACCCTTTGAGATAACGTTAACGGAAGAGTAAGACATCATCTCTTCCTTCATTAAAGAGAGACTATTTCTTTGTCCAAAACCCGACTGTTATTTTTTTGTTGATGTTCTTGACCACCTCCACCCAGATGATGGATATAAAGGCTACCGAGAGGGCAAAGAGCCACCAGACAGAAGGGATGGGTTTTGTCTTAAGGATGTCATTTACCGGAGGGTAATATAGTCCCAGGAAAACTAGGACAAAGCCGTAAAGGAGACTAACCAGTAAAGGCTTGTTGTTGGTAAGGTATTTGAATGAGAAATTAGTTTGGTGAAGATTCTTGTAAGAGAAGATATAGAACAAGTCGACCGACCCGACAGTGGCAAAGATTATTGATTGGGAAAGTATTAGATCATTGGTTGCACCAAGAGCCAGCTGGAAGACCAGAAGACAGACCAAGCCGACGGTGAGACTAATGGCGAAGATGAGGAAAAGGAGGGAAAAATCAAATACCCCTTCGCGTTTAATATCCTGGGGTTTTAGATCCAACAACCCCTCTTCCTTGGGTTCGAATCCAAGCATAATGTCAATCGGCCCATCGCAGATCAAATGGATCCAGAGTATTTGAACTACCGTAAGCGGGAAGGGGATGGAAAGTAACATGGCACCAAAGATGAGTACCATTTCAACGAAAGAGTTGGAAAGGACGTAGCCAACTACTTTCTTAATGTTAGAGAATATTTGTCGACCTTCTTCGCAAGCGGAAACAATGGTGGAGAAGTTGTTATCTAGGAGTATAAGATCACCCGACTCCTTGGCAACGTCGGTGGCCGTTCCAACAACTACTCCGATATCGGCTTTCTTTAGTGCGGGTGCATCATTGACCCCGTCCCCCATCATAGCGACCGTTTCACCATTGGCTTGTAGAGCTTCGACGATCTTTAACTTTTGATGTGGAGATACTCGGGCGAAGATAACAATGTCATTGATGACCTCCCTCAGTCTATTGACAGTTATTTTCTCCAGGTCCTCACCGGTCATGGTGTTTTTCTTCTCCACTTCGATTCCGATCTTTTCAACTACTCTAAGAGCCGTGGGGAGGTAATCTCCGGTGACAATCTTAACTTTAATGTTGGCTTTTCCGGCATTTTCGATCGACTCTTTTACTCCCTGTCTGACCGGATCCGTAATACCTATCAGTGCCAGCCAGGCAAAGCCTTTCTTTTCTTTTAGATTACCCTTGGTTTTTTGCAACAGTCCGACTACACGTAGTCCACTGTCGGCCATATTGGTAAATTTTTCGGAGACTGCCTGTTTCTTATCTTTGGACATGGAGCAGAATTGACAGATGATCTCCGGAGCTCCGATGATGTATGACTCTTGACGACGACCGGACCGAGCGACCGTCATGGCATATTTCTTTTCACTTTCAAAGGCTTCTTCGTAGATAATTTTGGCATTATCAATGGTCTTTTGTGGATCAATTTTTATTTCATTTGATAGATAATCCCAGATGGCGATCTCGAGACTCGTCCGACGAGTGTTGAGGAGGGTCAAACCGCGAATGGTCTCTGCTTTGTTTTTTGTATCGACCACGGTTACTTTCATGACGCCTTCCGTTAGGGTTCCTGTCTTGTCAGTGCAGATGACCGAGGTGGAACCAAGTGTTTCGATGGACAGAAGAGTTTTGACTAGACCATTTTGCTTTAATATCCTTCTAACACCAATGGTAAGGATGACGGTAACGGCGATCGGCAGACCTTCGGGAATAGCGGCGACGGCGAGAACAACGGAGAATTTGAGCATATAGAGGAGGTCAATTCCTCTTATTGCTCCGATCAGGAAAATTAATACACCAATCACAAGAATAATCTTTGAGAGGGTCTTGGCAAAATCGGCAAGTTTTATTTGGAGAGGAGTTTGACCTTCCTCAATATCTTCAAGCGACTTTCCGATCTTGCCTATTTCCGTTGAAAGACCGGTCTTTTCAACGATCATGGTTCCCCTACCGGAAAGGACGGTAGTGCCCATGAACAGGGCGTCTTTGTTTTTACGAGGACTTTTTCCCACGGGTTCTTCTTCTCCGGTAAGTATCGCTTCGGTAAGGTAGAGACTAAGGCCTTCCAGAAGTCGCCCGTCTGCCGGAACACGGTCACCCGATCCTAATACAACGATGTCCCCGGGTACCAGAAGGGCGCTGTCGATCTTCACCATATCGCCGTTTCTGATGACGGTTGACTGTTGAATGACTATTTTTCTCAGAGACTCAAAGGTTTTTTTTGCTCCATATTCTTGAGCAAATCCAAGACCAACGTTGAGAGCGACGACGGTGAACATTAGTATTGAATCAAGTGTCTCTTTTAGCAAGAGGGAGATGACGGCGGTGATGACGATGATATATATGAGGGGACTTTGGAATTGAGAGAGAAGAATTTTCAGAGCCGTATTCGATGATTTCTCGGGTAAGGTGTTGGAGCCATGAATGTTCCTTAGGGCGGATACCTCGGTTTCGTTAAGACCAATAAATTTCATGCTAATTTCACTATATCTTTTCGTAGTTAATATTACTAATAGGAGATTACAGGGAGGTCAGGAAACCCGTCAGCAGAGGTTCCATTCCGAGAGGTGTTTCACCCAGCTTAATTTGTCGGTCGATGAGGTAGAGGCGATGGTGAAGATTGAGTAACTGGTCAAGGCTGAATTTGGAGGCTTGTTGCTGGAGGAGTTTTTTGACGAAGGGGACGGTCTTAAGC
>CAZIPD010000040.1:0-6394 GCA_964541175.1 uncultured Pseudomonadales bacterium | reverse complement strand
CAGGACTGCAAAGGAGAAGGCATTGATGCCATATCCTTTCCAAGCAGCGTAGACAGCGATGGCGTTGAAGGCGAGTGTTTCAAGGATCTGAGGGAGAATGAGTTTTTGGAACTTGATATCCCGTTCCAGAAGAATTGAAGGAATAGTCTTAAGGGAGCTGAGGAAAAATGAAATACCCATGGCATAAAGAAGAAAGATACCATCGGCGCCAATATTGTATTGGGATTTGATGATAGGACTGGCTATAAAGAGAAGGATGACAAGAGAGATAACCAGAATTTGCTGAATCGTAAAGGTGGTGGAAATATCTTCCTTGGTAAGTTTTTCTTTCTTTTGAATGAGAGCAGCAGCCAAGCCGATGTCAGAGAAATAAGCCAGGAAGTTGACGACGGAGGAGACCAGGTAGAAAACACCATAGGTATTGGGATCCAGGAAGATAGTAAGAGCAAGGGTTGCGGCAAAGGTAATTATCTGAACTATGAAGGTTCTCGATACCAGAGCAACGACTCCCGAAACGGATCGTTGTTTTATGTCTTGGGTAGTTAGCTCTTCAAGCTGTTCTCTTTCCACGTTTTTGAGCAATTTCTAAGCAAAGATAGGACAAAATTAAGATCCAAGAGGCTACCGAAATTATATTGGATACTGTCCTTACGGTGGTATCGGTGAAGAACACTCTTAGATCGTGATTCCCCGTAGGAAGTTCAATGGTCATTTCTCCGATATAGTTGAGAGTTACAGGCACTGTTTTCCCGTCGAGGATAACAAACCATCCCGGAAAATAGAAAGTGTGGATGAGAAGTTTGTCGGGAGTAGTGTTCTCGACTTTAGCTTTCAGATCGAATGGGTTTGTGTTTTCAATCTCAATTTTTGTATCCGGAAGAATGGAGGTGACCTTCGATGTGGGTAATTTCGTTGGACGAACGGCGTTTTTTGGGAGGACAACGTAGTCTTCCGCGTGATTCAGGTAAGGTTTTGATACCGTCTCTCCCGGAAGGAGTACTTCGGTGGGGAGATAGGATCTGAGATAGTCATTATCACCCTTGTTCACTAATTCTCCCGGGCGGAAATAGGAAGACCCGATAGCTATGGAGAGAATCGAGACCGTCGCGACAATATATATAGTGAGGCGTGGTTTGAGGTGGAGTGCATTCAGTGACAGGACTCCCAAGAGAGGGGTAAAGAGAGTGGTGACCATGAGAATTCTCCAAGGGAATTGGATCTCTTGGGTGAAGGGAAAGACGTTCCAGAAAAATGAGGAGCGGATATTCATGAGGAAGAGGGCAGTAAAAACAGAGACGAGGGATAGTGCCAGGAGAGGGAGGAATTGGACTTTTGAGGAAGTTTTTTTAACAAACCAAAAAAGTATAAAGATGGCAAGGGCGATAAAGAGTAAGTTTATTATTCCTATCTGAAACGACATATCATCATACGGACCCCAGTTCGAGCCGCCGTATCCCCAAGGTGAGTTAATAAGTTGTTTTATAAAAGGGAAATGATCGTAGAAGTTGAAGGGACTCGTCTTTGAGAGAAATTGTTTTTCGGCAATAACCGGGAGCCAGTAATAGGCGCTTAACATGAGGGCTCCGAGACCTGAGACTAACTGGAAGATGAGAGGTTTAAATTTCTTAGTGATGAGCGAGTACCCAAGAGCGGTGAGATAGATGAACGGAAGGACCAAAATTGTTGCCGGTTGGTGAGTGAGCACCAGGGCAGCCGTCGATATGGAGGCGAGCAATAAATTAGTGATCGAGGGTTTCTTAATTAGCCTGAAGAGAAACAGAAGGACAAAGGGGAGAACGGCAAAAGCGAATGATTCTCCTAAAGTTCCACGGACGTAGAGATTGACCGCTCTATATGGAGTCAGACTATATACGAGAGCTCCCATGAAGGCGAGCGGAACTAAGGCGAATTCGAGTGATAGAAAATAGAAACCGACAAACCCGAGCAACAGAGAGAGGACCATGACCATTTTAAAGCTCCAGGTCAGTGAGAGTCCCAGTTGGGTGAGAATGTAAGTCAGGTAATATGGCAGTTGATAGTTAAATTCCGGAAAGGGCGAGCCATATTGAAAATGCATATCCGGTGCCCATCGAGGAGGAAATTGACCCAGAGAAATAGCCTTATGGTATTGATGGAGATTGGCTAATTGGGTCTCATCATGAAAGGTAGGCATCCGGGAATCAAAAAATGGCAGAACGGCAGGGATCAAACAAATCAGACCAATGATGAGGAATAGAAGTTTATTGTTTATTTTTTTCATAAGCTATAACAATCCAGGCCAACAGTCCGATGGCAGAGATGAAGGTCAGTAGATTACCAACGGCGCGGATAGGAGTGTTTTCAAAAAACCCTTGAATCAGCTGATGGCCTCTTGTTAATTCTACCGTGATTAAACCTAAATCGTTGTCGTAATTAAACTCCATGATCTGGGTAGATCTGTTCTGGTGTAACTCCCAACCCGGGAAATAGACGACAGGAAAACGGATCTTTGCCGTTGTTGTATAGATGTCGAATTCAGAGCTGAAATAAGCAGTGCGTTTGTCGAAATAGTTGATACTGACATCCCCTTCAATAATTTGAGGAAGATCAGGAGCGATTTCTTGGGGTACGGCTTTTGAGGCGTTGGGTAAGTAATCGAGAAGAGCGGCTCTTTGTTGAACCTCGAATCCGGGACCGGTAGTTTTGCCGGCATCGGTGTCATTTGGGAAGAAACGGCCGAATTTGTAGTAGCCGATATTTAAACCGATGAGAAGAATGATGGTGGCTACCGAGAGCCAGCGGTATTTTTTATAGATCTCCATGATGGAGCAAACGGTAAGGGAGGAAAAAAGTAAAAACAGGCCAATGAATCTCCAGGGGAATTGAACATATGAGAGTATGGGTAGGTTATGCCAGATAAAGAATGATCGTCCATGGGTCATGAAAAGAATGATCAGAGAGATCAGCCAGAAAATGAGATATAGAAGGTAGTTCTTTCTTTGTTTGTCGAACAAAAATATCAAGGGGAGGATGATAAGAGCCGAAGCGGGAATAAAGCCAATGAAGAAGGCAATCTGACCTCCGGGGCCGATGCTCTCCGATCCAAAACCCCAGTGAAGATCAAAGAATATTTGCTTGAGGGAGAGGAAGTGATTTTGATAATTGTAGTAGTCTGTGATCAAGAAACTGGTCTGGACCAAACCCTTCTCAAATACTACCGGTAAGAGGAAGAAGGCCGAAAGACAAAAACCTAAGATACCACCCAAAAGCAAATGGATCACTTTCGCTTTAGACCAACCGAAGCGATAGAGGAAAACAATGCCCAGAAGAATGATAATGGGTGAGCCGATCATGGTGGTGATGTTGTGGGTGGAGAAAAGAGCTCCAACGGAGAGAGCGAGGAGTGCGGACTTGATCGGTTTGGGATCTTTTATTACCGCTATTACCATCGCCAGTACAAGTGGAAGAAGCGCTAAAGCGAAGCTTTCGGAAAGAGCTCCACGAACAAAAAAGTCTAGGGCTCGATATGGAACAAATACGTACGCTATGGCTCCAACGAGAGCCGAGAGCGGAAGAAAGAGTTGGGCAAAAAGAGCATAAGAAAATAGACCCGAGGCGATGACACCGAGAAGAATGAGTATCTTAACCGTATCGATATATCCAAACCCGATGAGTTTTATCATTCCTCCCAAGTAATACGGGAAGGCAGAATAGAAATTGAACATGGGCTGTCCGTAGCCAGCTCCCATATCCGGAGCCCAGCGACAGGGTATCTGACCGTCGCTAAGACAACGATCCATTTCGTAAAGACGCATTACCTGTAGATCGTCGTGCATGGTGAAATATCCCGGGCGGAAAAGTTGCCAACAGGCCACGACGGACAGAAGAGTAATGATGAGGATATTTAACAGATGGGTCTTATTCATATTTTTTTCTGAGTATCAATATCGTTACGACGATGGTTAAGAGCGAGATGAGATTACCTATCACCCTAACGGGGGTGTCTTTTAAGTTGGCTTCAATCTTGAACTTTCCCGGAGTAAGGGCAAGGAACATATTGCCGTCCGATCCGTAACTTACAAAGGTCTTTTTTCCGTTGACCTTAACTTCCCAACCGGGGAAATAGAGTCTGTTGAGTTTAAGTGTAGCTGCTTTTTGGGTTTCGTAATTAAAGGACAGGTGAGCTGCCGTGGATATGTAGTCGGTCACCGAGCTTTCCCTTACCGATGAGGTCGGGAGGACCGGGGCGGGGGCGTTGGGCGGAGTGTCCGAGGAGGTGGGAAGATAGTCGAAAATACTGATTGTCATCTGGCGATCAAAGAAGTTCCCCGAAAATTTTTCCTGTTCGGTCAGGTTAAGCCAACGTACCGGTCGGAAGAACGACGCCGAGAAGAGGAAGATCAGAGCAAAAATTGACACGAGAAGCGGAGTGGAAAGAGAACTTTTTACGTCCTTTATTAAAAAGCCTATGGCCAGAGTAAAGAAAAAATTAGCGAGGACCAGAAATCTCCAGGGGAATTGAAGGAAAATGAGAGGGGAGGCAAGGGACCAGATAAATGAGGATTTCTCGTGAGCCATGAAAGTTGCGAAGAGGCCGAAAAGAAGGAGCAGGGATATGGGAATAATCTCTTTGTAGTTCCTTTGTATGATGCGCCTGATAATTAGGATGACGGTGACCGACAAAAGAAGAAGAAGGATCGGGCTAAAGAAGAATGAGAGGTCGTCGGTTGGACCGATCTCGGAGGAACCATAAGCCCAGAACGAAGTGAGGAATAGTTGTTTGAGAGTTATGAAGTGGGCGCGGTAATCAAAGTAGCCCCCTATCATGCTCTCGGTGTGAGCAAATTGTTTTTCGAATATTACCGGTAGAAAGAAAAATGCCGAAAGGGCTGTTCCCCAAAGGACGGAGGCCGATAACCATTTAATTGACTGAAGACCTTTGGAGATAATTGTCCCGCCATTTTTTTGAAGGAAAAGGAGGCCTCCATAAAGTAGAGCAAAGGGAGTGAATATCATAGTGGTGACGTTGTGAGTAGCCATCAGAAGACCAAAGAATACTCCGGTAAGAGCGAGGTGCCTGATATTTGTTTTATCCGAAAGCTTTTTTATGCCCAATAATATTAAAGGCATGAGGACAAATGCCCATGACTCCCCCATCGCTCCACGGGAATATAAGTCGGATGCCCGGTAAGGAATATACGCATAAACAACTGCCGTCAAGAGCGCTGATGTAGTATTGCCAAAAATGGCTTTAGCCAGAGCGAACATGGTGAGGTTCCCTAGTATCAGTGAAAGAGCAAAGCCGATCTTCACAGAATCAAATATGCCAACACCGAGTAAATTAAAAAGAGACATCAGGTAATACGGAAGTGGACCGTAGTAATTGAACTGAGGATATCCATAGCCATATCCCATGTCAGAGACCCAACGACAAGGAATCTGAAGTTCTTTAAAACACTCAGTCATACCGTAAACTCTGACTGCTTGAAGATCGTCGTGCATAGGAAAATATCCGGGGCGCATTAAACTGATGGCTGTGGGGAGCGAGAGGAGGATAACCAGAAGATAGGGCAGTAGTCGTTTCATTTTAGTTGCCAAAACTGGAGATACTCTCGAGTACCATCCGACCTGACCGTTTTAGGATATTCGGCAATGAGAGTCAACTTGTCCAGATCCGATTGCGGCAACTGATTACGACTTTTGTTGACGAGTAAGAATATTTTATTTTCCCGGCTGGTATTGAGCAGAGATTCCGGAAGATGACTGGTAATTGGTGGATTGCCGACGATAATAATATCTTTGTGACCTTCGGTATAGATTTGAAGTCCATCGGGTAGTGTACCGAAAAACCCTTCCGTAAAGACGATGCTCCTATTCCCTTGCTTTTCTAGTTCAATTAAATATTGAGCAACTTCTTTTTGACCCCAGCCTGCGGCCCACTCCTCCAGGTAGCCGCTGCGCATATCGTATGACATAGGTACCTTCGAAGGATCGATCAATAGCATTACCGACATTACTACCGGAACAGCAACAATGATGGGAATAATAAATTTAATGAGAGCACCTTTTCTGTTAGCCAACCAGAATAAACCAACAGCAATTATGGGGATAAATAGATCAACAGCGTAAAGAACATAACGACTGGTATAGACCTTGGCAATTGATGCTTGAGCGATGATCGGGATGATCCCGGATATAAATAGAAGCAGTACCCCTTTGATCTTTTTCTTATCAAAAAATCCCAATACCATGGCCACCAATATTGTGGGGGTGAAAAGTAACCATAACCAAGTAAAGGTAGTCTTGATATTGCCGACAAATGGATTCAGAGGGTGGGTCAGAACTTCCGAGAATGAAAAAACATAATCTTGATTACGTGAGCCGATCATACCGAATCCCGGTCCCAGTCTGAGTA
>CAZIPD010000039.1:3559-6554 GCA_964541175.1 uncultured Pseudomonadales bacterium | reverse complement strand
CACCCCGAGCTATTGGGTGTTTTGGGGAACCATAGGAGTGTAGAAAAATACGATTGGCTATCTTTAGACGGTGGGTTTGTCGTCAAACCGGTCAAGGGATTCGGAGGACAAGGAATATTACTGGTAAGAGCGTCGGTGAAAGAGCCCGGGAAGTTCATTTTGCCCGGAGGTAAAAGAATCGGGGTAGAGGATCTGAAACTTCATGCCTTGGATATTGTTGAGGGAAGATATTCCCACAACAACTTGCCCGATAAGGCAATGATCGAGGAGAGGATCAAGATCCACCCAAAATTCAAGAAGATGGCCGTTGGAGGTGCTCCGGACGTTAGGGTAATAGTGTTCAATAATGTTCCGGTGATGGCGATGTTACGGTTGCCTACCGAAGAAAGCGGCGGGAAGGCCAATTTACATCAGGGGGCTATCGGATTGGGAATCGATATGGCAACGGGAATCACGACATATGGCGTACATAAGAATGAACAGATCAAGTATTTCCCCGATACCAACAAGAAAGTGAACGGTATTACTATTCCCCACTGGGACAAGATATTGCGAATGGCGGTTGAAACTCAGATGGCTTCTCGTCTTGCATATCTTTCGGTCGATATGTTGATCGATGCGGAAAAAGGGCCTGTGGTGTTGGAGCTTAATGATCAACCGGGATTGTCCATACAGATTGCTAATATGCAGGGATTGAGAAAACGACTGGAAAGAGTAGAGGGAATATTGGTGGACACTCCCGACAAGGGAGTGAGGATCTCCAAGACTCTTTTTGCCTTGGAGTTTGCTACTCGGGTGAAGTTTGATACTCAAGAGAAAAGGCAAGTGCAGGTAATAGATAGGGTGAAGCTAAAAACTCATAAGGGCAATAGGGTGTCGGTTGACGTGAAGGTGGATACCGGAGCTTTCAGTACCAGCATCGACAGATCGTTTGCCGAGAAACTAGGATTGCTTGCCGAGGAGCATGTTTTGTTGACAAGAAAATTCAAGTCCGCGTTGGGAGAAGAGACCAGAAAATTGATCGAGGTGGACTTCGTACTTAAAGGGAGAAGGATCAAGACCTGCGCCAGTGTTACGGGAAGAAGTCATCTGCAGTACAACATGATCATCGGAAGGAGAGATCTCAAAGGATTCCTTGTCGATCCGATAATAGATGATGAGATGATTAGAGTCAGCAAATAATATGAAAATCGCCATATTCCATAGACTAAATTTTGAAGATACCGAACTTCGATTGAATGAAGAAGCGGTAAAGCTTGGTATAGAGCTGGTGTGGATAAAATACAGTGAGTTAAAAGTAGTGGGAGAGAAGATACTTTTTGGAGAAACCGATGTAAAAGACTTTGACGGTTGGTTTTTTAGAGCCGTGGGGACAGAGTTTGAGTGGAGTAAGCTGCTCCAGTTATATGCCAGGAAACATAAAGTCAAAATAATTGATGATTATTTGATGACCGAGGGACCTTTGAGAAGATTCAAGTCGGTGATGAGCTGGCAGTTGCTTGATGCGGGAATCAATTATCCAAAATCGGCGTATATAGAGAGAGTTGAAGATCTGGAGACAGAACTGGGAAAGTGGCAGTTCCCGGTCATTGTTAAGCTGTCCCAGGGAGGGAGACACGGAATGGGAACATTCTTCCTAAAGAATATTTCAGAGTTGAGAGATCTGGTAGAAAGATTGGAGAAAAGGAATGAGAGTGCCGTAGAGATGGGTAAACAGGTCAAAAATTACCGAGGATTTTTGGTACAGCAATATATCAAGAACGACGGAGACTTTAGGGTAATGACGGTGGGATATAAATGTATCGGAGGTTTTAAAAGACAGCCTAAGGTCGAGCGTCTGGTCCTTAATCAGAGTGAGGGGAAGTCACGGGGCTTGGTCGAGGTACCAAGTGACGTTGCCGAAACTGCCGAGAGAGCTGCCCGAGTATTGGGAGTTGAGGTGGCCGGTACAGATCTGGTGAGAAATACCGAGGACGGAAAGGTTTACATAATCGAGGTAAATGAGGCACCTCAATTCAAGGTCTTTGAGAAAAGGACGGGGGTAAACGTCGCGAAGGCAATACTTGAGCATTGTAAAGATAAATTTCAAAGTTAATGAAAAAGATACTTATTCTCACCAGGTTTCGAGGAGAATACGAACCGACCCGTTTGAAGAAGGAAGCCATCAGTTTGGGATATTCAGTCGATGTAGTGAACTATGAGCAGGTGAGGATAGGAGTGGCTATAGGGGGGGAGGCGATCATTGACCTTGGTACAGGGAATAAACTCGAGGACTATGATCTGGTGATCCCAAGGGCCGCC
This sequence comes from uncultured Pseudomonadales bacterium, assembly GCA_964541175.1. Classification (GTDB taxonomy): domain Bacteria; phylum Patescibacteriota; class Microgenomatia; order UBA1400; family MFAQ01; genus CAIQPO01. The sequence goes on along the minus strand of CAZIPD010000039.1, from coordinate 4,253 downwards.
AGTGCGAGAGGAAAAAAAAGTTTGACGGGAATAAAGTCGGTGATGTTGGAGTACTTGTCCGTTCATGGGGGGAAGACAAGAGTGGTTAACGAAAAAAGCTTTCGAACTTTTCCATTACTCGGGAAGCTGGAGCAGGGGGTACTAATGTCTCAGGCAGGTTTACCGTCGATCCCCTTTCAAAGTTTTAACGGCAAAAAGGGATGGAAGAACTTTTTGGAGAATGACCCTTCACTTCCGGTGATGGTAAAGATGAGATTCGGCAGTCACGGAAAAGGAGTTAAACTGGCAGAGAATACGGAAAAACTGATCAAGATCTCGGAGAAATATAATGAGGGGACCATACTGATCCAACCGGTGTTGAAAGTCAGAAGATGGTATAGGGTGATCGTATTGGGAGGAAAAGTGTTGGGAATGATGGCTCATCGCCAAAAGAGTAAATTTCAAACAACTGAGATAAAGGAAGAAGTTAGAGATGTCAGACCAGAGTTCACTTCAGCACAGTTCACCGAATTAGAGAATATCTGTCTTAGAGCTGCGGCTTTGTTCGGTTGCGATTATGCGGGATTGGACGTGGCTTGGGAGGAAGACCAAAAGAGATGGCTCATTTTCGAAATCAATAGAACGGCTCAGTTCAAGTGGTTCGAGAAGGCGCATCCGGAGATAAATGTGTCTAGACAAATGGTCAATTTCTGAT
>CAZIPD010000039.1:0-3459 GCA_964541175.1 uncultured Pseudomonadales bacterium | reverse complement strand
TATGAGGCAAAAGAGTACCGTTTATCGTTTGTCACGCCACGATCCATTTTTGGAGAGTAAAGACGAGTTGGAAGCAATGAAAAAGACAGGAGACAAGTCAAGGCAGAAGGATACCAGAGAAGGGTTGAGTGAGTACAGGAAAAAACTTGCGCAGAAGAAGAAGGGCTAGATTAGAATAGGGAGGATGAGGGTATTTTTGATTTTTTTTGTTTGTATATTAGTTTTTGGGATAAGTGTTTTTGGGGGTTTTGTTCAGGATGACAGAAGAATAATTTTGGCGGACACGAGCCTCGGTCGGTGGGAGAACCTGGTGAACGATTGGGTCAGTCCTTATTACAAGAATGATCCGGGGTCGGGAGCTTATAGACCACTGACGAGTATTTCTATTAGTCTTGATACCTTGATATTCGGGAAGGTGGCTTGGGGGTATCGACTGATGAATGTGTTGTATTACAGCCTGGTAGTCATTGGGGTTTACAGGTTGATGTTGTTGATTTCCAAAAATGAGAGATACTCTTTTTGGACCGCTTTAGTTTTTACCGTCTTACCAATTCATAGTGAGGCGGTGAGTAACATAGTCGGAAGAGGTGAGATCTTGTCGGGAGGGTTGGTAATTTTGATGATCATCTTGGCGATGGAGAAAAGATGGGAAGGGAGTGTGTTGGTATATATTTTGGCTCTGTTGGCGAAGGAGTCGGCCATTCTTTGGGTGGTACCTCTTATCTATTTGATCCATATTTCTCAGGAGAGAAAGGATCTGAAGGTAGGGGTAGTGATGACTTTGATGATCGGATTGATAGGATATTTTGTTTTGAGGTGGGGAGTACTGGGAGCTGGAATATTTGCCGACCAGGCGACAATGGTCGAGAATCCTTTGAAGTTTGTGAGTTGGTGGCAGAGAGTGATGGCGGGAATCGGGACGGTAGCTTTTGGAGTCGGAAAAACGCTTTTTCCGATAAGGCTCTCGTATGACTATTCATATAACCAGTTGGAGGTGGGTAGTCTGACAAGTTTGTGGTTTGGTTTGGGAGTGATCATCATCGGCGCATCAGTATTTTTGATGAGAATAAAAGACAGGGTGATCGCTTGGGGCTGGTTGTTCTTTTGGTTACCACTACTGGTGACCGGAAACATACTGAAACCAATCGGAACGATCTTCGGGGAAAGATTGTGGTTCTTACCCTCACTGGGTGTAGTGATGATATTAGTGTGGACGGTGAAGAAAATTAAGCGTTGGTGGGTTGGTGTTTTTCTTGCTATTTTGGTGGTAGTTTTTGGAGTACGGACGATCGTGAGGAATATCGATTGGCTTGGTGAGGACAGATTGTTCATTGTGGATGGAAAATATGCGCTTGGGAGTGTGTTGGCGCAAAGCAATGCCGCGGCGATGTATATAAAACAAAACAAACTTGATCTGGCTTTTGAATATTTGGAAAAAGCGGAAGCGATCTATCCTACATATCCCGAGCTGATGAATAACTGGGGAGTTTATTATTGGCGAAAGGGAGACGTTAAAAGCGCACGGGAGAAGTTTGAGGAATGTTTGGATACTCATCAGGACAATGCCCTGTGTCGCTCTAATTTGGATGATTTGAAAGAGAGTATAAGATAGATATATGACTGAAATAATTAACGTACCGGAGAGAGAACAGGGTGTCGATTTGTTGGCAAAGAAAATCGAGAGTAGGATCATTGACGGAAAGGCGGAGCTTGTTAGTGAGCCGGAAAGGAGAATGCTGAGATCATTAGTAGAGAGGAGCGGTACGAACCTGGGGGTTTTATCCGAAGGGAAAACTTTGGACAATGAAGGGCAACAAGTTCAGGCGTTAGTTGCGCAAGGAAATAAATTGGAGAGGGCATTGGGTGAAAGGGAAAAATTGATCAGTTTTTTGAGCGAGGTGATAGAAAAAACCGTTTCGGAGGAAAGGCGCGGTCAGGTTGCCGGTCATGTGGCGGCGTATTTTGAGATTAACGAGTCTGATGATGGGAGGCTAGTCATCTATGACCTTAACTCAGGGAATCTGCTTGATTCCAGGATCGTGGCCACTGTTTCGGCGACTCATCGTTTATTAAAGATCCTCTCAGCCAATTCCGAAGAAGAGTCATTGAAATGGCAAAAAGATGAACAATCAAGTAAGTTTTTGAGAGGGAGGATCCTTAAGGGGTGGGAAAAGAGTGGGAAGGTCGTTCTGCCGAGACAAATCGAGGTGGAAAGAAGTGAAGGTAAACTGACGAGAAGTCTTCCCGTAGGAGGTTTGGGGGTGATCATTGATGTACTGACCCGTGGGTGAGCGGAGGAAGGGTGGAGATGTTAGAATATAGGCTGTGAAAAAGGTGGCTGTAGGGCTCTCAGGTGGCGTTGATAGCGCCGTGGCGGCACTGCTTCTTAAGAGGCAGGGTTTTGATGTAGTCGGCGTCCATCTATATTGTTGGCCACCCAAAAGTGAGATCGAGAAAGACGGAATTACTCGAGAGGAATGGATAAAAAAGAACGGTTGTCGAGCAGATGAAGATAGGTCGGCAGCACTAATAACTGCGCTGGATCTGGAAATTCCTTTTAAGGTATTAGACTTTTCCGAGGAGTACAACCGGAAGGTAGTGAGTTATTTCTATGCCGAGTATGAGGCGGGAAGAACTCCAAACCCGGATATATTGTGTAATAGTGAAATCAAATTCGGCTTGTTCTTGGATTGGGCTCTGGAGAATGGGCTTGATTATGTGGCTACCGGACACTATGCGAAGTTGTCGGAGGAGGCGGGAGTTGTCGGTTTACAGATTCCGAAGGATAAACATAAGGACCAAACATATTTTTTGTGGAAATTGGGCCAAAAAGAACTAGCCAGTACACTATTCCCCTTGGGGGACTACCTTAAAGATGAGGTTCGGGAAATAGCCAAAGAAGCAGGGTTGACCGTTGCCGGAAGGAAAGACAGTCAGGGCATATGTTTTGTCGGTCCGGTGGACGTTAAGGAGTTTTTGGCCAGGAGACTTAAGGACAATCCGGGGACGGTAGTAAATACAAAGGGAGAGGTGATAGGTAAACACGATGGCGTATGGCATTACACAATTGGAGAAAGAGGAGGTTGGAAAATTGATTCATCGGCTCAAAAAAAACTGATGGAGGAGGGGGAAACCCCGATCCTGTATGTGATCGATAAGGATGCGAAAAACAATCGGTTAATAGTCGGGGAAGCCGGTGAGGCAGTTGAGAGTCGATTTGAGGTGGACGAGATCAACCTGATGATGAATCGGGATATCGAGGATGGAGCGCTGGTGAGAATTAGACATGGGGGTGAGTTGCTTTCCGGAAAGATAAGCAAGGTCAAAGACGGTTTGTCGGTAATCCTTGACAAGGCAGTGAGGGGAGTTGCCAGTGGACAGAGTGCGGTATTCTATTCCGATAATGGGGAAGTGCTCGGTGGTGGAGTGATCAAGTAGTTTTGTAGTATGGGGAGAGAT
>CAZIPD010000038.1:0-6626 GCA_964541175.1 uncultured Pseudomonadales bacterium | reverse complement strand
TTTGTGCTTAAAAACAGGAATTGCGGGCTATTAATATGGCTTATAGTATTGACAATTGGCCAGTTTTGGGGTATACTACCCAGGCATCTTTTTCAAAGCACATTAAATAGGAATAGGGAGAAAAAATGAAAACAGTCTTCGCAATTTTGATCATGCTTGTGATGGTATTTTCTCTGTTTGTGCCCGCACAGGCTGCAAAGCCTGCCGCGGCTCTGACCGTAACCTCGCAGGGAACGGCCATGATCGGTCAAACGATCCTGGTCACCTTGTCGGCGAGCACGGACGTGCCTGATAAGTTTGAGTGGGAGGTTTCCTTCCACCCGAACGCCGTTACCGACGTGAGCGTATACCTTGGCGGTGAGCAACTCACCCCAAGTGTCTGGAAACCGTTCACCTATGGTTGGGCTGGTTTCCTGAAGAAAGATTCTTCGGCTCAGGTCACGTTCAGCGTGACCTTATCGCAGAATCCCGGGCTCCAACCATTGTTTATGGTCATCAAGGACGGTAGCGATATCGTCATGACCAACATTGAACTTTTGGAACCCAGCCTGGTCTGGAACGTTGTCGCCCCAGCCTCAGTGATATACGGCGGGCGGCCGTTCCAAGTTGTAATCAGCGTAGATAATCCGAATTCGCAGGACCTGCCATTTGATGTCAAGATCCGATTCTCACTGAACGGTATCCGCCGCATGAGTGGCCCGGTGCTCAACGGAGGGGAGATTTATTTTGGTGAGCCGGGAACCTGGTGGTGGAGGGGTAATGTTCCTGCTGGACAGACCTTCACTATCGCCTTCACGCCCTACAGTGGATCGGTGATCGGGGCACTCAATCTCCTCACCATCCAGGATCTGCTGCTGGGAAAAGAGTTGGCCAGTGTTGGCTTTGCTTTGATCCCTAGCGGTGGAACAGCCTACGGGGAGTTTTCTCTTCCTGACCACCTTCTGGTGGGTCAGACGGTTGAGCTGAAGGTTGAAATGTTCGGACCTCAGCTTAGTCAGTTTGTGATGAAACCCATCACATCCGAATGCTGGATCAGCGGATTGCCTGCTGGGGAGATTAGTGTCCCAGACGTAACGTACGCTTCATTCTCCTACTATTTTACGGTTCCACCCGTAAAGGTGGGTGAAAGTATGGTGTGTTATTTGAACACCAACTTTTATTTTTACGGCAAGCCGGAGATGCTCTATAACATCAATACATCATTCCTTGTCACAAAGGAATGACGCTTCTGCCCCCAAGAAATTGGGGGCATTTTTTATGCTTATTTTTTTGTCTTCGGTAAAACCAGACATCAAATTTTGTTTGGAATATAATTGGGGTATGGCAAAAAATATAAATATAAGCATCGATGTTGAGAGTATCCAAAAATTTTTTGGGCAGGTCTCCGAGAGGTTAGGACGGATGAGTCCCGGGGACGTGGCTCTGGTGATCGTGGCGTTGATGATGCCACCGATCGCGGTGCTGCTCAAGGTAGGACTTACGACCCATTTTTGGGTCAATGTACTGTTGACCGTACTGGGGTTTGTTCCCGGGCAATTACACGCCTTATGGGTAGTGTTGTTTTTGTAATAGGTTTTAGATAATATGGATATATGATGAATTATTCTTTCTCCTCCAAATTACTGGGTAATCCCTTTTTCTATGTGGTCATCTTAGCGGACTTGGTCCTTCGCGGCATTGCGCTGTACAAGAGTGCCAGGAAAGACCAGAAGGTTTGGTTCGTGGCTCTGATGATCATTAATAGCATGGGTATCTTACCGATAATATATTTCTTGCTGAACAAAGAGATCGTATTCACTCCAAAAGTGGCTCCCAAAAAGGCTGCTCGTAGAGGAAAGAAATAAAAAGAGCCAGGGCTTATGGACTGTGTCCTGCCTGGCAATAAATCACTTAGGGAAATTCAACTTCTTTGCGTGCCGTAATGAGGGCAACCCGAGCTTTTTCGATCCCTGACTTATATCCCTGTGGGGTGCCTTCGGGAAAAAAGATCGACTCCATCCGTGGATTGAACCAAATAAGGTGATTTGTCATTGACCAGATCCCCTCTCTGAAATCGGATCCAGGTTCGACACCCCAGACCGTATAGCCTACTTTCTCAAGTGCCCGTCGGGAAGCAACATTTTTTTCTCTGACGGTGCTATTGATCTTCATCCGGTTAAGGTAATCCGCGGCAAAGAGAGTCCGGCCGAGGTGGCTGGCTGAGGCGATCCCCTTTCCCCACCAAGAGGGGTCCCAGATGACGATGCCGCTTGTACAGGAGCTGTTTCTTGACAGCAGCCCATGAAGTCCGGTCACACCAATGGGTAATTCTTTCTCATTGGAGAAAAGGGGGACGATCGCCCAGTGGCAGGTGTCTTGGTCCTGTCGGTTCTTTTCGTACCACTCAATTTCATTCTCAAGAGTCTGAGCGAATAGGCCGTTTGTGTATAGATGGATTTTCATTGACGAAAATCGATCAACCAACACGGTGAGATCTTCTTTGCAGAAAGGGCGAAGCAATACCGACACACCATTGTGCTTAATAATCATTTTGACTCCGAACATATTTATCTCCTTTTAGTTTTCCGTCTGAAGTTGAACCATATGTGCATACAGTCCATGATTTTCTACCAATTGAGCATGAGTGCCTTCTTCGGCTTTTTTCCCTTGGTCCATAACGACAATCTTGTCGGCAATGTCCCAGACCGTTGAGAGTCGATGAGCAATGATGATGGCCGTCTTACCGGTGAGAATTGTACGCATGTTGGTCTGGATCTCTTTCTCGGTAATAGCATCAACTGCGCTCGTCGCTTCATCGAGAATAAGAATCGGTCGATCCGCAAGGATGGCTCGTGCCAGAGCTACTCGCTGTTTCTGACCTCCGGATAAGCGAATTCCTCTCTCACCCACTTGGGTGTTGTAAGTATCCTTGAGAGTGAGAATGAAATCGTGGATACCGGCAAGTCTGGCAGCGTTCATGACTTCTTCTTGAGAGGCAGCTGGACGGGGAAAACGAATATTGTTTCCGATGTTGTCATCGAATATATAGACATCGTCCCCTTGGGGGACGTATGAGAATAATTCGAGCAACTGGTGACCATCCCAGTCTTTGATGTCGATGTCGCCTACTCTAATGATTCCTTTCTGGCAATCAACAAGTCGGGTGACGACTTTCCTGATCGTGGTTTTTCCGGCACCTGAGGGACCAACAAGGGCAACGATATTCCCGGGTTCGACTTCAAGACTGAAATCGTGTAGGGCTCCATCGTTTTCGTTATATTCACCTTCATAGGCGAAACAAACGTTCTTTAGGCTGATACCGATGGGTGATTGTGGAACCTGTTGTATAACACCAGACTCAGTGGGTTCATCCTCATAGAGTAAATTGGCGAGCCTGGAGGCGCCTTCGCTACTCTCCGCTGCGCGGTCCAGGAGCCTGGCGAAGCGCCAGAAGCTAGAAAATAGTCTTTCTACGAGGACGCTGACAAAGATAAGGTTGGCGACGTCGATGCCTCCTTGGGTAAGCTGAATGATCCAGATGATGAGAATCAGACGCCTGGCAACAGTGAGCGTGCGAACACGCCAGCGGTTGTACTTGTATATACCCAGGTGGTGCTCTTTAAGACCCTGGTCGACGATCCCGTCGTGTATCTTGGTTTGTTCATCCAAGAGACGTTCCTGCTGACCGAACATCAGGTTCGTTTCGACGGACTGGACCGATTCAATGGATTTATTCCATTCGTCTTCGTAGTAGTCCTGTCGCTTTTCTCTGAAAGGCTTCTTTTCCTTGTTGGCCTTTATGGTGATGACGGCAAAGATGAGAAAGGCAGAGATGGCGATCAGGGCCACAAAGGGACTAAGTATAAAGAGCGGAATAAGGCTAATGACAGCCTGAATGAGTGTGGGGACGAATTCCCAACTGAGAACGTCCACTATCTCCAAAGTCTTCCAAACGCCGTCGCCAACTTTTCCGACTAGCGTGCCTGAGTTGTGCTTGTGGTGCCAAGAAATGTCCATCTTGAGAAACTTTTTGATGGCAGAGAGCTTGAGAAAGCGGTAAATTGGATGGTTGTGCCTGGCGATGATGTGCCAATCGAAGGCATTGTCCAGCCTCATATTGAACTCATCAAAGATGAGTAAACCGAGAATGATCACAATCCAGACAATAGGCATCACTCCTTCTCCAAATAACCTGACAACAACACTTAAAACATAGCTGTTGGCCATCTGGACTATCTCGTAGACAATGCCTAGAAAAAGGAACCAGGCGAAGGTTTTGTGAAATGGTTCAAGCAGATACCATATCTTTTTGAACATGATCTCCTCCTTTAGTGATTTAAAAGTGCTCGTTTTTGGGCATAAAAAACGCCGCGTGTGCTGCGGCGTTTGAGTAGACTAAATATATTAATTTATATATACGCAAAAGCCGAGGCACAAATATTGCCTCCATATACTTTAACCGGAAGTAATTCCGGACAAGTAGAGATGTAATTAATGGTGTTTTCCATAATTTGTCCTATTACGGACTCCATAAGATAACATATTATTATGGGTCTGTCAACAGTTATTTTAGATCAAGGAGGAAATGTTTTCGTGCTCTTGCTCGATGAGGATCTTGGTCGCTTCTTGTGGTAGTTTATGAGGACTGTCCGGAGCTTGCTGCTGATTTTCAAGATGAGCAAGATTGATACAGTGGATATTGATCAACTTGATGGTGTGCTCACTGAGATCTTTTTTTCCCGAAAGGAAGTCGTTCGTTTTTTCTCTAGCTAGGTCCTGGACTTTTTTGAAATAGGCTTCGGTTTCGGTGTTGGTCTGAACCGGGATAACTTCGTCCGAGCTTAATTTCCGGATATTGCTCATGACATCGATGTATTGATGGATGATGTGTATCGGGGAATAGACGGGGCCGCCCAGAAGATAGAATTGTCTGGTAATCAGTTTTAGTTTCGATAGATGTATATCGAGTAGCGCTTCCTCATGTGATGAGTTCTCCATAGGCGAAGTATATACTGTCGAAATAATAAGTCTTAGTGAGTTTTACTCCTGGTCCTGTTGCGGGATGAGTTTTTGAAGTTCTTGAGGACTCAAGTTCTGCATTTGTGAGGGATCGTAAAAACTTATGTCAGAGGGTGGAGCGAACTCGGAGTCGGCGACACTTCTTTTGGTACAGTTCATTTTATATTTTGTCTCGTCTTCATAGGCAGTGGCTTCTTCTTCTACGTCAACCGTCTGTTGAGTAGTTGTATCTTGCGTGGTGTCAGCTGTTTCTTCCTCAGCAGGAATTGCCATTTTGAACCCGGTTTTTTGACCCTCTTCCCAGGTATATACATAAAGGGAGTCATTGATCATGGTGCCTCTTTTTCCTCCTGACATATCGGCTCCGACAATTTTCATTTTTTTACCTGAGACAGTCATTTCAGTGGAGGTGTTATCGGTAAGGTTGGTGACGGTACAAAAAGCGGATGCACCGGATTCAAGAATTTGGGCGAATTTTTCTGCTTCCTGGGCTTGGTTGTCCGGTTGGGTTCCCGGAGAGGCGCATCCGGCGAGTAAGAGGGCTGACGGCAAGAGAGCGAGAAGAGCTGTTTTCTTCATAAGAAACATTATACACAGTAACAATTACTACTCAAGCGAGAGGAGGTAATGATTGGTCAAAACCGTCTAACAATTATTTGTTAGAATTTATACATGGATTATTCTGGACGTCTTAATGGAAGCTCACTGGTACCTTTCGATCTTATCGGAAAGTCCCTTCTCGGTTTTCTTTTTCTGATGGTAGTCGTTCATCTGGTGGTGAATTTTATGAAACCCGATCTTCCACGGAAGAAAAGGGTAAAGTTAACTACCAAGATCGGTGGAGGGATCTTGGTATTTTTATTATCGGCAGGGACGGCTTTCGGACTATATTGGTTGATCCCCCCACCTCATGTTTTGAAGACAGTTCCCGAAAGAAGTTCTTTGAGCGCGGATCAAGACAGGAGGATCGAGATTGTTTTTGATAGACCGGTGAGCAGAACCGAGATGACAAAAACTATCAAGCCGGAGATCCCCGGTGTCTGGATGTTCGAGGGAGCCACTTACAAGACCCATTTGATGAGAAAGCTAGTCTTCTATCCTCAGGAAACATTGGATGATGACACGGAATTCACGGTGACGATATCGGGAATAACAAACACCTTGAAGTTGACGGACAAATATACTCATGAATTTACTTTCCGAACACACAAGAGCCCGGTGGTGGAGAAAGTTGAGCCGGATGGTGGAGAAAAATTGACCGACGGCGGAGAAATTAAGATCTATTTGAGTGAGCCGGCCGAAGGAAGTCATATGGAGTTCGAGTTCTTTCCAACTGTTTCCTTTGAGACAAAGCTGGACAAACAGAGAAAAGTCATCTCGTTGATCCCCAAAGGACAACTGGAGCCGTCCGCCCACTATTCTCTGAAGGTCTATTTGGCCGATATGAAGAAGGATCTGTCCACCGATGAGATGTTGGAGGAGGGTCAGCTGGCGGAGGTATATCGTGGGGAGTTCCAGACGAAGGGGACTCCGGGTGTGTCCAGCTTACTTCCCGTTGGAGCAAATGTAGCCATTGATGACACGGTAGCCATTCGTTTTACCAAGCCGATGGACCAGAAATCGGTCGA
>CAZIPD010000037.1:0-6882 GCA_964541175.1 uncultured Pseudomonadales bacterium | reverse complement strand
ACCGATTCGTGTGGAAAACCAACAACAAAATCATGTCCTGCTACTTCGGCTTGTTCGGTAGCACCGGCTTGTACACAAGTTCAGGTTGCTGCCATGACCAATGGAGTATGGGTGAAATTAAGTACCGCCAATATTACAGGGAGCATTAAAGTGGGTGACACGGTGAGACTTTATGCCAAGGGAAACGCTACTTCAACAAAAATGAGATTCAAAGCCGTTAACCCCTCCGGTCAACCAGCTTTCACTCCGGAGTGGAGAGATGGAGTAGAAGAAGGAACGACCAAAGAATACTACGTCGATTTACCTATTGCCATCGCTGGAACATATTCGTTTGAAGCACAAGTACAATGATAAACAGAAGAAAAACAGTCGCCATCATATTGTTAATTCTTGTTCTGGCATTGGCCGGGATTTCCGCGTTTATTGCTTATAGAATCAGCACTGAGGTGGCGGTAGCCCCAACCGCTCCAGCAAGTCAGCCAAGAGCGACAGTGTCGTGTACCGGTCAAGGAGGAGAATGCCGGGCAGGAACTGCGTGCGGGACGGGGCAAACATTGATCGCTGGAGCCGACTGTGCCGGTGGTGAGGTGTGTTGTAGCGCCACTTGGATCTCCAGCGCTTCATGTACGATGACTTTCAGTGTTTCTACGGCAGTTTGTACTCCAAGACCGGCCTGTTTGGACGAGGCTACTCCTTGTACTCCCACAACGCCAGAAGGTGGTTATTGTCCGGCGCTAACGTGTCCTAGCGGAAAAACGGTTTACAAGAACCTGGCCGACAATGCCGTTGGTGTGTACAACACGGATGCTGCTAATCAAATTGCCGAGGGTGGAACCGTAAATCCCGGACAAACATTGGTCTATGCCGTGCCTTACACAATCGACCCGGGAGTTGATCACGCTGTTGTTGAGGATGTATTGAATGACAAGTTGACATTTGTTGACTCCACCAGCGAGTGTACTTTACAGGCTGCAACCAATAAGGTCGTATGTAATTTGACAAAAGAAGCGGTCGCGGCAGGGAGAAAACCGATGATCAGGGTGAAAGTAAAAGATGATGCCGTAGCAGGACCCTTGTTCAATGCGGCGAGCATTGCTTCTTCATATATAACGTCAACCAATACAGTTAGCACTGATGTAAGCAGATCGATTTGTGATTCGACATTGAATATAGCCGTTGCGGAGACCGTGGCTATTGCTTGTAAGAGCAAGAGCGCAATGAATAATGCGGGGACAGTAATAATTTCCCAGGTAGGAAAGAACGAGACGTTCATGTATTCTCTGGAGTTGACCAATTCCGGTAATACCGCTGCACCTAATGTAGTGGCAACCGATGTCTTGGGAACCAAACTGGTTTTTGTCGACAGTGATTCCGGATGTACATTCGCTGAAGCCTCCAGAACCGTAACGTGTAATGCAAGTTTGAATGCGAATGAAACCAAAAAGGTCACCTTCAGAGTAAAAACCATTGCCGATCTGACCGATGGAGAAGTAATCTCAAATACCGCCAGTGCTAAATTGGCTACTTCACCGGCAGCAGAAACCGGGTCAGAGTGTACTAAAGCGTTAACGGTATCAATTCCCGTTCTAACCGCAGCGAAAGAAGCTTATAAGGACAATACGAATAATACGGCCGGAAATTATCAGTTCACAGATGCCATCACTACCGTTTCCAAGAACCAGGTCTTCACTTATGCCATTCAAATATCCAATAGCGGTACGGGTACTGCTTCAGGAGTGGTGGTTACCGATCCACTAACCGGCCAGAACCAAGATCAACTGACATTTATCGATAAGGATTCAAGATGTGAGTGGACCGCGGCGACTAAACTTATAAGATGTACCGTCGATGTACAACCGGCGTCCATAACAACCGTGGGCTTTAGAGTATCGGTGGGAAGTGGAGCAGTTAACGGTGCCGTGATCGCAAACGCAGGAGTAGTGTCTTACCAAAATGTTGACATTAATGTGACGAAGAATCTAACCGTAAGCTCGATAGTCGGCTGTGACAATACTTGTACCAGTGCTGCAGAGTGTACGACAGGGTTCTCCTGTGACACCGCTTCAGGAAAATGTAGAAATATTTCATGTACAACAGAGTCGAGTTGTGTGTGCCCGGTAGCCGCTACCGCCGCTCCCACACAGGCTCCTGTAGTAATAGTAGTGACCGCGGCCCCAACTCAGGTTGCTGCTGTCGCTACCGCTGCTCCGACTGAGGCTGCCGTGCTACCGGAAACCGGTATATTCGATATCCCCGGAGCTGCCATATTTGGAGGAGGTTTACTACTGGCTATAGTGGGAATACTGCTAGCGCTGTAAAATTGAGCGTAGTATGACCAAGGTAGCAATAATCGGAGGAGGATTCACAGGACTTTCGGCTGCGATCGCTTTAGTGGATTCGGGAGTGACGCCGGTCGTATTTGAAGCGGCGGATTCCCTTGGAGGATTGGCGGGGTGCTTTAAACCAAAGAATTGGAAATGGTGCCTTGAGTATTACTACCATCACATATTCACCAATGATAATGAGATTATCGAGATGGCAAAGAAGGTGGGAGAGCCGGCCAAATTCAGGGCGCCGGTAACAACCAGTTTTATCGACGGCGAAGAAATACAGCTTGATTCACCATTGTCGGTATTGAAGTTCAACAAGATCAATTTATTTTCCAGACTATGGATGGGGTTTGGACTTCTCATTCTCAAACTAATACCCAATGGTGTTTTCCTGGAAAAATTCAAAGTAACGGAAGCATTGCCGATATTGATCGGGAAAGAAGGATATAGGAGGATCTGGGAGAAATTATTGATGGCAAAGTTCGGACCATATGTAAAAAGCGTCAACATGGCATGGTTCTGGTCGAGAGTAGCCAAAAGAACAAAAAATCTGGGTTATTTCGATGGTGGGTTTATGAACCTTCTGGAAGCAATGGGGCGTTATGTTTTATCGCATGGTGGCGAGGTCAAATTGGGAACGAGTGTGAAAGAGGTGAAGAAAATGGGAGACAAATGGATGGTGAATGGAGAGAAATATGAGAGAGTGATCATTACCACACCGGCTCCGGTGGCGGCAGCGATCGCTCCGGAAAGCGGGATCAGATGGCCGAAGATCGATTATCTCTGGGGCCAAACATTGGTACTGGAATTAAAGAAAAAAGTGATCGGTGGATACTGGATGAACATCCTGGAAGATAACTGGCCATTTTTGGTGGCGGTAGAACACACTAACATGATCGAAGCCGAAAATTATGGAGGAAACGAGGTAATGTACCTGGGAAATTATCTGAGCGAGGGTGATAAACGACTGAAGATGAAAAAGGAGGAGTTGTTCAAACTTTTTCTCCCTTATTTGAAAAAGATCAATTCGGGATTTAAAGAAAGTGATGTTTTAAATATGTGGAGTTTCAGCGCGCCCTTTGCTCAACCGGTCTTCCCGGTGAATTATTCTGGACAAATCCCGGGATTTTTGACCAAACAAGCGGGGTTGTATGTTGCCAATATGAGTATGGTCTATCCTAATGATCGGGGAACGAATTTTGCGGTGAAGATGGGGAGTGATGTGGCAGAATTGGTAATAAAGGAACTATGACCGAGACATTTCTTATTGACCTACAAATCATTTTCAGATCCTATTTCATTACTTTGGCCTGGGCGATCATCGCATGGCCGATCGTCAGCAAGTTGTTTTCAGGACTACCCGATAAGGGGTGGGCGTTGGGAAGAGTGTTGATCACTTTGGCTATAGCACTTATAGTGTGGAATTTGGGATTGTTGGGTTTTAGAGTCAACACCGATACGGGAGTATTGGTGGTGAGCGCGGTGATCGCGGTGATCTCGATTCTGATATTTAAGAAGAGAAAACGATTGGAAAAGAGCGAGATGAAGGAGGTGGTGAAATACATTGTCATCGAAGAGTACCTGTTCCTGGTGGGTTTTGTCCTGATGGCGATGGTCAGAGGTTTTTCCCCGGACATCAGGAGTCTTGAAAAGTTCATGGACTATGGATTTGTGAGGAGATATCTGATGTCTCCCGGTCTTCCGGCGGGTGATATGTGGTTGGCGGGAGAAGGGATCAACTATTATTCGTTCGGACATTATTGGGCAAGCATAGTAATACGTTTTTTCAGTGTGGCACCGGCGTATGGATATAACTTGGTGTTGGCGCTTATGGCGGGATTGGGTCTATCGATGTCTTTTATGGTGGCAAGTAACCTGACGGCGGCAAAAGACAAGGCGAGAGTCATTGGAGGGTTGATCGGAAGTTTGGCGGTAGTTGTGGGAGGAAACAGTCACGCCATCTGGTATTTCTTGAAAAACTTGAGTATGAAAGGATATTGGTACGCAAATGCGACCAGATTTATCGTCAAGGAGTTTGGGGCGCTTGATAATACGATCCATGAATTCCCGAGTTACAGTTTCGTCGTCTCGGATCTCCATGGTCACTTATTGGATATGCCGGTGATCCTGGCGTTCTTGATGATTTTCATTGTTTGGGTCAAGGAGAGAAAGATCGTACAGGAAATATTGATGGGGGTGTTGGTGGGAGTGATGATGATGACCAATACCTGGGACGTGGCAGTTTACGGTCTATTGATGACTATTTTCTGTTTGGTGTCACTGATTGGAAGAAAATTGGAGGTTATTGATGTGGCCAGAGCGGGAATCGTCATTTTGGGGTCGGCAGTAACAGTGGCGGGAATTTGGTGGATCGGATTCGAGTCAATCAGTAACGGTATCGGGGTGGTGAAAGACAGATCCCCTCTTTGGCAGCTGGCAGTTCTTTGGACAGGTGGAGTGGTCGCCAGTATTTTAGCCTTTGTGACCAGAGCAGAGGAAAAAAGAACAATCATCTTAACTTTACTGCTGACTATCTTTGCGCTACTGATCATCCCCGAGTTGGTTTACGCCAGAGACATTTATCCCAATCATCCAAGGGCGAACACAATGTTCAAGTTAACCTATCAGGCGTTCATATTGATGGGACTGAGTCTGGGGGCAGCCGCCGGTCAAGTGGTCGGAGGATGGCAGAAAAAGGGGTGGGCAAGAGCGGTCGTAGGGCTGGTGGTGATGGCAGTGTTCATCAGTGGCATGATCTTCCCCATGGAGGCATTTAGTAACTATTACGGTAACTTCAGGGAGTATAAGGGGCTGGATGGAGAAAAATGGATGAGGGCGGAGGCGAATGACTATTACGAGGCGTCATTATTCTTAAGGGAAAATAATGGAGGAAAAAATATTGTTGAGGCGGTCGGTGACAGTTATACGGATTTCAACATGGTCTCGGTTTTCTCGGGAGTGCCGACTGTCTTGGGATGGCGAGTCCATGAGTGGTTATGGAGAGGCGGTTACGAAGTCGTCGGACAGAGGGATGAGGAAGTGAAAAATATTTTTGAGGGGAAGAGCGTTGAGGAGATCAAACTGAGACTTGAGCGGTACAATGTCGGCTGGGTCGTTGTCGGACCGAACGAGAGGATCAAATACAGGATCAGTGAAGGAGAGCTTTTGAAACTGGGGGGGGTAGCCTGGGAGGGTGACAATGTCTACCTGATCAGAGTAGATTAGTTACTGAGTACCGTCGAGGCGGTTTTGGATATATTGTTTGAGAGCGTTCCAGTTATTTTGTTTGGGGATGAGAACCCATTTACCGGAGTAGAGATAGAGGGGAGGATTATAGAGAATAGTGACTCCTTTTTCGTCGGGTCGGTCGGAGAGGCCGATACTTCTGATCTCTTTTCCTTGCATATCGACGGCCAGTTTAGCCAGTGTGGGGAAAAGGGCGGGACGCATGTTGGTTCTGAGTCGTGAATTGATGAGATCGAGAAGAGCGTTGACCTGTGGTTCATTGAAGAGAAACTCCGGAGTGAGGATCCGCTGCCTTAGAGCCGAGATGACGGCTTGTTGTCTTTTGCCGCGATCGTAGTCGGTACCGGATTCTCCTTGTGCATGGCGTGAACGGACAAATTTGAGGGCGGTCTCTCCGTCCATGTGAATTTTTCCTGCAGGAAAGGAGATAGTTTCAAAGCGCGAGGTTATCGGGAAGGCATTCTCTTTGCCGGGAATGGGGAATTCGGTGTCGGTAAAGGCAATGTCATTGACCACATCGACCCCGCCGAGAAGATCAATGACGTCTTTGAAAAGGGCGAAGTCGATGACGGCAGTGTAATGGATCGGGAGGCCGGTAATTTCCAGGATGGATGCTTGGGCCATACCGATACCGGCTCCGGGACTGGCTTCTTCTCCATAATGGTAGGCGGTATTGATCTTGTCTTGGATGGAAGGGACCCAGAGATCTCGGGGAATACTGATGAGAGAGGCGGCGTGTTTTTCGTGGTCGTAGGAGAAGATGATGATGGTGTCGGAAAGATTGGGAGAGTCGGAACCTTCTCCCCTGATACCAAGAAGAAGAAAGTTGGTGATGTTATTGGTGGTGTCCAGTTTTTCTTTAGGTGGACCAAAGAAGTTCAGAAGATCTCCGGGACGGACATTGTATTTTCTTAAGATGGCCAGTCCTTTGGCACTGCCAAGACTGATGAGAAAGAGGACGGCGATGAGAATGATGGCCAGGAGATGTTTTTGGATGAAGTTAACAAGACCGATATAGAGGCGCGAAAGTCTAAGGTGACGGAGTTTCATGGTCTTATTATTTTAGGCTATTGATGATGGCGGCGAAAAGAGTCGGTTCGAGGCTGTCGGTACCGACGAGGAGTCCGTCGATCTGATTTTGTTGAACAAAGGAGACGGAGTTGTCGGCGGTGACGGAACCGCCATAGAGAATGGGGACGTTACCGTCGATGAGAAAGTCTATCTGATGGGCGATGTGATTGGCCGAGACGGGATCGATGGGTTTGCCCGTGCCGATGGCCGCTAGGGGTTCGTAAACAAAGAAACA
>CAZIPD010000036.1:0-7076 GCA_964541175.1 uncultured Pseudomonadales bacterium | reverse complement strand
ACGTTTAATTTTCTTTGATTTGGCTTCAATTATGTTAAGATGAATCTATGGAAGAGAATGTAGTTTTTGAGTGGAAGGCGATGGATAGACCACATAAAGTTTGGTCCAGAGATTTTTACAGTACGGTGATCGTTTTGGCTTTTTTGGTGAGTGTGATCATGTTCTTTATCGAAGGGTTATTACCGGTCTTGGTGGTGTGGGCGGTAGTGTTTGCCATGTGGCAGATGAATAAGGTAGAGCCCAAAGAAGAGGAGTATGCGATCAATACTTGGGGGATCAGGACCAAGGAGAGAACGTACAGATGGGAGGAGATGAATACTTTTTGGTTCGAGGATAAGTGGGGAAGTAGACTATTGAGGATATTGACGAACAGGGTGCCGTGGCAGCTGATATTGGTGATAAAGAAGGAAGACGAAGAAGAGATCAAAAAGCTTATTGTGGAGAACGTGGCGTATGAGGAGCCGAAGCAGACGTGGATGGACAGGATGGTAAAGTGGTTTGGCGAGAAATTGCCTCTTGAATGAGGCTAAATTCAGCGTAGGTGGTAAAATATACTCCGTAGGCGTCCGTAGCTCAGTTGGATAGAGCATCAGATTGCGGATCTGAGGGTCGCAGGTTCGAATCCTGCCGGGCGCACAATTGGACTTTCTTGGAGGGTGGGCAGGACGGTAATGCGTTGGTTTCGAAAACCAATGAGCGCAAGCTCTAACAGGTTCGACCCCTGTACCCTCCGCTTTTTTTTGGGAAAATCGCTGGATTGAGATATATTTATATTAGTGAAGTTAAACCTCAATTATGCCGACGATGACATTACTCCCATATGGAGATTGATCCTTATCAGAACACCCTCGTTATTTGTGGGTTTGTTTTTGGGGTTGGGTCTGTCATTTGTGACGTCGGAGTTTAGAGAGGTGATCACGAGAGACATTGAGATCGCCTATTTCATCCCGTTCGTGGTTTACATGGCCGATGCGGTCGGAACACAGACGCAAGCCATATACACCAGGGATCTGTTGACGAAAAAGGCAAGCTTTCGAAAGTATTTGATCAAGGAAACACTACTGGGGATATTATTGGGCTTATTTTTTGCTTTAGTAACAGCGGTGGTGGTTTCTTTATGGTTGCACTCACCTCGAGTGACGACGGCAGTATCCCTGGGAATTCTGGGAGCGGTAGCCTCCGCTCCCTTAATATCGATGATAGTGACGGAAATCTTGGAACTGGAGCATAGTGACCCGGCCGTAGGTGCCGGTCCGATCGCAACGGTAATTCAGGATACGGCGAGTGTGGTAATCTATGGTTTGATCGCCAGTATGGTGTTTATTTAGTACCCGTAGCTTAACTGGATAGAGCACTTCCCTCCGAAGGAGGCGGTTGTGAGTTCGACTCTCACCGGGTACACAAAATTCCTTGGGTAGTTTACGACGGGGTTGGTACAATTGACCATGAGTTGGACAGAAAAAACCACAGCAGTATCGAGCACAAAAGAGACCTTGAGGAAGTTGGGGGTAGAGGGGGTATTGTATGACTTGGATGACACCCTGATCTACACCTCGGAGATCTTCAGAAGAAAAATGGAAGAGTATGCAGACGAAGTGTCAAGGATGACCGGGATCGATAGAGAGGTATTTTACAGAACGCTCGCCGAGATAAATGACGAGGAATACAAAATAATGGGGGTTAACCCTCAAAGGTGGGGGGTGGTGGCGGAGAAATTGGCGGAGATGTACCAGGACGGATCAGGGGTCATAACGGGGAGAGTAGATATCCTGATGGGGATTTACAGAACGATCCCAAGGATGAGACCGGGAGTTGTAGCAACTATGACAACGGTTAAGGAGGCAGGGATCAAACAAGGCTTGGTCACACACGCCAACGTTGAATGGACCGCTTGGAAGATGGATATGCTGGGTCTGTGGAGATGGTTCGACGCCATATTGGTGGCAGATGAAAACGGACACAAAAGAGAGGAACACTGGAGCAGAGCAATGGAAATGTTGGAAACCGATCCAAGCAAATGCTTGGTAGTTGGTGACAGTCTTAAGGGGGACATTGTGCCGGCGGCCAGTTTGGGAGCAAGAACGGTATGGATGCCCTCTCCCTGGTCTGTTTATAGAGAGGAAATCGTTCCGGAAGGGACAGTTCAGATGGGAGAGTTCAGTGAGTTCTTGGAGGTGCTTCATGGATTGTCGTAGATAGAGTAAAATATACAGGCTCGGAGGAGTCGCCTAGTGGCCTATGGCGCTTGCTTGGAAAGCAAGTGTGCTTTTTGCACTCGTGGGTTCGAATCCCACCTCCTCCGCTTTAAGGGTGGTTACGGGTAAGAATGATTGATATTCCAGTTCGTAGTTAGTAAGATAAAGTAAGATGTCTAACATTCCCTCGTTTAGAGGATGTGACGGCGCATTCTCTCTTTATTTGTTGAGACGCGGACGTGGCTGAGCCATATCCGACTAAAGAGTCAAGGAGGCCGTATTTCCCGATCGTGGTTTATATGATCGTCTCGGCGATTTGGATAATGTTCTCCGACAATTTGTTGTCGATCCTGGTACAGGATCAGGCGGAGTATGTTCAAGCGCAGACTATCAAGGGGTGGTTTTTTGTTTTGGCAAGCTCGATCTTGCTTTATGTGTTGATAAAACGGGGGGTTGATGAGCTTGTGGAACTTGTTGAGCAAAACTATGGACAGAGACAGAAACTGGAAGCTATCTTAAGGGGAATGGGAGACGCGGTTTTCGTTTCCGATGAAAATAGAAGAATTATTATGGTGAATAGGGCGATGGAGAAGTTGTCAGGATTTAGCGAAGAGGAATTGGTAGGGCATGTGTACAGTGATAAGCTGCACTTTATTTCCGAAACGACCGGTAAGGAGTTATTCGGAATCCCAAAATCCATTCATGAGAAAGGTGAGATCGCCAGACCCGAGGAACCGGGAATGCTCATTCGTAAAGACGGGAAACGCATAGCGGTCGATGGAATTGGAGCGCCGTATAAAGATACGACCGGCAAGGTATTGGGTGGCGTTGGGGTGATAAGGGATGTTACCGTGGCGAGAGAACTGGACAAAATGAAGAGCGATTTTGTATCACTTGCCAGTCATCAGCTCAGAGCCCCGCTGACCGGTATCAAGTGGTTTGCTGAGTTGACAATTGAGGAGGGGAAGAAAATGAAGAAGCTTGAGATCCTTGATTATGTGAATAAAATCGGGAAGAGTAATCAAAAGCTGATCGAGCTGGTCGACGACTTATTGAGCGTAAGTAAAATCGAGTCGGGAAAAATGAAAGCAAGTGAGCAAGTAAGGACTTTGGAATTGAAGCTAGCTCTTGAAGACTCAGTTAAAGAGATCGAATTGTTGCTCAAAGAGAATAAGTCCAGAGTGACCGGGATAGAAGAAGTGGATTCGAGGATAAAGATAAGTGGGGACAGGACACAGCTCATTCAAGTATTTACGAACATATTCAATAACGCGGTAAAGTTTTCTCCGAAAAATTCGGAAGTTAAAGTGAGGGTCGAGAAAGGAAAACGAACCGTTAAGGTGATCACCGAAGACAAGGGCTTGGGAATCCCAAAGGCACAGATGAAGAAACTGTTCGGAAAGTTTTTTAGGGCGGATAATGTGGCAAAACATATTCCCGGGTCAGGGCTGGGACTTTATGTGGTCAAGAGACTATTGGAATCCCATGGAGGAAAGGTTAGAATAGAATCTGTTGAAGGAAGAGGTACGAAAGTGTATGTTGAATTACCAATTATGTATAATAAAAAGTAATGGATAAAAAAGTAATGATAGTGGAGGACGATACAGTGTTGGCTAACGCACTGAGTTTGTCGCTTAAAGATAAATATCAAATTAGTTTAGCAACCGACGGTAAAGAGGCAGAAGAGATGATAGCCAAGGAAAAGCCAGATCTGATCCTGCTGGACCTATTGCTACCGATAAAGAACGGGTTCGAGGTGTTGAGAACCTTGAGAGCGAACGAAGAGACAAAGAACACCCCGGTAGTGATCCTAACCAATTTTGAACAAGAAACAAGCATTGAAGAGGGAATGAAGATGGGAGCCAAGGACTATATCGTGAAGGCGAACATCGATATCAAGGATGTTCCCGGAGTGGTGGCGAAATATATATAAGAAAAGACGGTTTGACAGAGGTGAAAAAACAGGTTGGAACGTGCCCGTAGAAAAGCCATAAAGTAGGATACAATCTAGACAGGTTAAGAGCAGAATTTAATATGGACCAGGTTGATGAAGTAAAGAGAAAAACAGACATTGCAGCTGTAGTTGGCCAGTACGTAACTCTGAAGAAGATGGGTAGGAATCATAAGGGGCTGTGCCCTTTTCATGCCGAGAAAACGCCCTCATTTATGGTGAATGAGGAGTTAGGGTTATACAAATGTTTTGGGTGTGGTGCAGGAGGAGATGTGATCAATTTCTTGATGGAGATAGAGGGAATCGATTTTATCGAGGCACTGACCCGTTTGGCTGAGAGGGTAGGAATAAAGATAGAATTTAAAAGAGGAGACGAAGGTGATGAGAGAAAAATATTGCTGGAAATAATGGATCTAACGGCAAGATATTACCACTATTTGCTTATGGAACATCCGGAAGGGGAAGAGGCAAGAAAATATTTAGAGGAGAGGAAAATAGGAAAAAAATTATTGGAAACATTCAACTTAGGTTTTGCTTTACCTGAGTGGGATGGGCTGATCAATTATCTGGTAGGAAAAAAGAAGTACAAAGAGGAGGATCTGTATAGGAGTGGGTTGATAAATAAAGGTGGGAGAAATGGTTACTATGACAAATTCAGAGGAAGAATAATGTTCCCGCTTCAGGATAGTGCGGGGAAGGTAGTAGGGTTTACCGGTCGGGTCTTACCGAAGTTGGCGAGTGGAGAGGAGCCGAAATATATGAACTCTCCGGAAACGGAGATCTATCACAAAGGGAGATCCTTATATGGATTTTTTCAGGCAAAACAGACTATTAGAGAGAAGAAGCAGGTAGTTTTGGTAGAGGGACAGATGGACCTTATCAGTAGTTATGGGGCAGGGGTGGGTGAAAGTGTGGCGGTGGGAGGGACTGCCCTGACCGAGGAGCAAATAGAGATGATGGCCAGGTTAGCGGGTAAATTGATCTTTGCTTTGGACGCAGACTTTGCCGGAACAGCGGCGATAAAAAGGTCGATAGAGATGGCGGAAAAGAGAGGATTGATCATAAAAGTTGTTCTTATAACCGGTGGTAAGGACCCTGACGAAATCGCCCGAGAGAACCCGAAAAAATGGAAGGAGATGGTGGAGGGAGCGGTGAATGTCTATGAGTTTATTCTGAAGGAAGCATTGGAGAAGCACCATGAAGGAGCGGATGACAGGATACGGAAGGTAGCCGAGGAGACGATTCCCTTTTTTGCCAAGATAGAACAGGAGATGGAGCGAGACAGATGGGTGAGAAAGCTGGCTGATGCTTTGGGGGTGAGTAGAGAAAGCGTTAACGCCGAGGTGGAGAAATCCAGACGAGGTTTGGGTTCCTCCCTTACGGGAAAGACGGAGGGGCAGGAGGAAGGGAAAATCGAGAGAGAGGCCGAGTGGCTGAGGATGGTGATCGGTTGGTTGGTGTTGAGCAGTGTTGACACCGTGGAGGAGGTGAAGAAGTGGTTTGCCGACATGGACATTGAAGGGGCAGAGGGGAAGGCCTTGGTGTGGATATTGAATAATAAGAGGGAAGAGGAGGCCTCCGTGATGAGAGAGAGGATGCCTCACGAACTGAGGAGTGTTGTGGAAGAGGCCTTAATGATGAAGGATATGGACGAAAAACCGGAGAAAAAGGACGTTTTGAGGTTAACGGGGAAAATACTGCGTGATTATCTGGAGGGGAGGATCAGAAGGCTTCAGGAAGGACTATCCGAGGCCGAAAAGGCAGGGAAAGCACAGGAGGCAGACGATAAATACTCGGAGGTGGTGAGGATGAATAAGAAAATAAACGAAATATCGGCAATTTTAGCTTGATTTTGAGGCTTTTTGTGGTAAGCTAGTGAGAGAGCTTATGGCGCAAAATAAAGGCAGTCTTCCCATTCAGACAAAGATAAAAGAAATCCTAGAGCTCGGTAAAGGGCAGGGATTTGTGACACAGGATGACATTTTGGAGTATTTCCCTAAGGCCGAGACGGAAGTAAATGATCTGGATTACCTTTACGAGCAGCTATTCAAAGAAGATGTTGACGTATTTGAGAGTGTTATGGCCGGACAGGATGCCGAAGTCTCCGAGGGAACCAGCGACCTGGAGAAGGAGCTGGAGTCTCTCTCGAAGATGGAAGAGGGTGAAGTAAACGATCCGGTGAGAATGTATCTTAAAGAAATCGGAAGAATTCCTCTGTTGAAGAGAGAAGAGGAGATCTCCTTGGCCCAGGGAGTAGAGAGAGGTAATCTTGACTCCAAATCCAAGCTGACAAAGTCCAATCTAAGATTGGTAGTTTCTATTGCCAAGAAATACATGGGGAGAGGAATGAGCTTTTTGGACTTAATCCAAGAAGGTAACAAAGGTTTGATCAGGGCTGTCGAGAAATATGACTGGACAAAAGGATTTAAATTCTCGACCTATGCTACTTGGTGGATCAGACAGGCTATCACCAGGGCCATTGCCGATCAAGCTCGAACGATCCGTATCCCGGTACACATGGTCGAGACGATAAATAAGTTGATACGAACTCAAAGAAAATTAATGCAGGATCTTGGACGTGAGCCCACAGACGAAGAGGTGGCCGCAGAACTGGAGACCGATGCCGATAAGGTGAGAGAGATCCTGAAGATCGCTCAGAAAACGACTTCCTTGGAGACCCCGATTGGTGACGACGAGGATTCCTTACTGGGCGACTTCATTCCCGACGAGAGACAAGCAACTCCTTATGAGGCTACCAGTAAACAGTTAATGCATGAGAATTTGGAAGACGCTCTCGGGAGTTTAACGGAGCGGGAAAGCAAGGTATTGAGAATGAGATTTGGATTAGACGGCAGTAAGCCATTGACGCTTGAAGAGGTAGGAAAGGTTTTTGGTGTCACAAGAGAGAGAATCAGACAAATAGAGAGTAA
>CAZIPD010000035.1:0-7614 GCA_964541175.1 uncultured Pseudomonadales bacterium | reverse complement strand
CGGCTCCCCAAGTTTCCAAAATACTTGCCACCGCCACGCAATGGTTGACATAAGGCTCTCCTGTTGTAGTTCTGATATCCTCTTTATGAATTTCCTCGGCCAACTCCAAGGCAGCCATCACTCTCTCATTTTTCCCGACAAACAAATTGTGGTCTTTTATATACTCGATTCCTGGACGGATTTCTCCCCAAAACATAAGCCATTCTACACCGAGGGTCAAATCAAGCTTTCTTGATCATTTCTGCTGCCTCTTCGACCGAAACCAGCCACTGTTCACCGGATGTCATATTTTTCAAAGATACCTTCCCTTCCTTCTCTTCATTTTCACCAATTAATACCAAATAGGGCACTCCAAGTCTGTTGACATAATTGAGTTTCTTTTTCAGCTTTACATCCTCTGTGTAGATCTCGGTCTTGATACCTTTCTCCCGTAACATCCTGGCAGTGTTTAAAGAATAGTCCATTCTCGCATTTTCCATCGGTACAACAACCGCCGAAGACATTGAAGAAGGACCCTCGGAAATTAATCCCGCAGACTTCAATTGACTGAACAGCCTTGTTAACCCTATGGAGATCCCCACTCCCGGCAATCTCCTCTCTGTAAAATTCTCCGCCAAATTATCAAATCTACCTCCTGAACATACGCTACCGGAGATCTCCTCATTCTTCATTTTTGTCTCATACACTGTTCCTGTGTAATATCCCAAACCTCTGGCTATAGACAAATCTATCTGGAGATATTCCTCCGGAACTCCGAACTGATATGCCATTCTCACCACCTCGATCAATTCTCTTACACCCAGGCCATACCTTTCGACACTGGTATCGATCTCTTGAAGCTTGATCAGAATTTCCTCATTAGTCCCTTTGATGGAAATCAGTTCAATTATCTTCGCTGCGTCTTCCTCCCTAAGTCCCAGATCGATCAACTCCCTGATCACTTCTTCCTCACCGACTTTCTCCAATTTATCAATGATCCTTAATGTCTCATTTTCCTTCTCGGAAAAGCCGATTGCTTCTATAAAACCGCCTAAGATTTTTCTGTTATTGATCTTTATCACAAAGTCCCCAATGTTAAGTTTTCGAAACAAACGGTATATGACACTCGGTATCTCCGCATCATTGACCAAAGAAAGCTCACCGTCCCCAATAATATCGATATCGCATTGATAAAACTCCCTAAACCTCCCCTTCTGGGCTCTCTCTCCACGGTATACCTTACCGATCTGGTACCTCCTATAAGGGAAAACCAGACTGGGGTAATACTGAGCCACATATCTTGCCAGGGGGACTGTTAGATCGAACCGTAACGCCAGATCCTCGTCTCCCTTCTTAAACTCGTAAATTTGTTTTTCGGTGTCACCTCCACTTTTGGACGTCAGAATATCAGCCGCCTCAACTAGAGGGGTCTCCTGAGGAACAAAACCAAACTCCTCATAGGTATCCTTTATAACGGAAAGAAATCTATTAAAGATTATTTGATCTGCCGGTAACAACTCCATAAACCCAGAAAGGATCCTTGGAGTGACTTTGATTTCATCTTGTTTCATATTTTAATTGTAAGCTAATTGATACAAAAAAACCTCCTTGAGGGAGGTCGGTAGAACACAGAAATACCTCCCCTTAAAAGGAAAAGTAATGACGATGATAGTTCCTGGTCATCATAGACAGGATCATATCATACCCGACAACCAACCTTGAATTAACCGCTCCCACAATATAGAATAATTGAAATTTACGGAACACTAATGAGAAAAGAGCTGTTAGCTAATGTCACAAATCCTCCAACATTCGTTCGGGCAATTGAATTGATTGGAGGAACAAAGAATATTTCCCTGGTGATCGAAATCGAAAGAGATGGAGTATTATCCCCCGCGCTATACCGCCCCGAGTCTGGAGTTAGGCTAACTCTTGATACTCGAATACCCAAACCATTCGAGCTTTACCATGACTGCGCCTACACTGCGCTTAGTCTGATGTTAGGCTGGAACATCACGGCAGAAACGGAACCATTTTCGCTATCTCCTGACGACTCCGGGGTAATAAGGCCCTACTTCCATGAAGCAGCCACCAAACCCCACTATTATTTTGAGTCCGTAAACACGAGTGATTTTTGGCTCCAGGTAGCAATAATGGATTACCTGGCAGGGGTAGTCGACAGAACCTCAAATGATATTTTATTTTTACCCGACGGAAATAAAAAAATAATTGATAGTGGATTAAGCTTCGTAGAAGGAGATCATTTTTCAAGCCAAATAAGTTTGCTAAGAAAACGATTCCTTGGACATCAAATTCCTCCTCATCTCCTTCATGATATTCAAAAAATCAAAGTCGAGGATCTTCACTCACTGGCTCCCTTTTTATATGATAGCCAAGAAGCTGTTGGCTGGATTGAATCAAGACAACGCTCTCTTCTGTCCCGTGGAGTGATACTTTAGTATTTACACTATTGACATTGTGTGATATGTTCTAGAAAGAGAAATGAAAACTGAAAACTTTTCCCCTCTTAATCCAATTAAGAATGTTTTCTCTGGACCGCCTGGAGTTGAAGCATCGATGTGTTTGTGTCTACCACCAGAAATTTCACTTTTCGAACCCCAGTCAGGAGTTGAGGCCAGTGTAGTCCAAGCCAGACATGATCATGATCGGATGAGAGAAACATTCGAACGTTATGGCATTCAGTCCTACAACATGCGTGAGATCATCGGTAAGGAGATCGCTCGAAGGAACCGTATACCGTTTACTTCAAAATCACAACTCCTTCGAGAGCTCGAGACCCGGGCTCTTTTTTTTCTGGATTTTTACAAGATTCCCATAAATTTTGACAGACTGATGAAAGAAATGGAGGTTCTTTTGGATCAGGACATCAGCACCATTGGGTTAGATTCCGCCATTGCCATCAATGGAGTGCTTACAAACGTTCTGGACCATCAAGGTAATTTTAAAGAATTTAACCCGGAACTTCCTCCCGCAGGAAATTTCCTCTTTTGGAGAGATACGAATCATATTACGGCAGATCTCATGGGAACTCATAAAATGTTTTATTCAATTAGAGATCAGGAGGTCGCCCTTGCCGAGATGGCTTTTCAGACTCTTGGTGTTAAATACCAACAAATGCTACGAGACCAAGAAGGAAGTATCGAAGGAGGGGACGTACTACCCATGGAGCTTAGAAATCAATTGTTTGCCCTAATTGGTAATGCCGAACGTACATCGTGGGAGGGAGTCAAGGCCTGGTACGAACTTCACGAAAAGTCATTTAGCGCTTCGGGGCAAGGGATTATCCCCCTTGTTGTTGAAGGTCCGCATTCGAACACTCAAGATCAAATGCACCTTGATACCTACGCCCAACAAGTAGCTCCAAATACCATCATCCACTGCAAAGAGATATCCAATAATCGCAACGTTTCACTACTAATGCGCAAAGGAGGAGAGATCTCTAAAGTTAAGATCGATAATCTTTATAATGGAATATTTTCGGAATGGATAGAGCGGAACGCAGACAATGTCTATGATATATCACGCGAAGCACAGTTAAATTATGCGCCAAATGTCCTAGTCCACGGCAGTGCTTCAAAAGACACCACCGTCTTCATCACCCGCGACGACACGCCGGAAGTGACACATTTTATCAAGCAGCACGCAATAGAAGTTGTCAGACTTAGTATGAACGAGCTTACAAAATTCTACGGTGGAGCCCACTGTGCTACATCGGAATTACGTTAATAAATTTTCCCTGCCCAATATTCAAAGGTCCTAAACAAGGATCTGTCTCTCATAATAGAGACATTACTTAGATGAAATTAGAATCTATGACAGAACAAAAAATGCCCAAACAGGATATTTACCAAAATGTTGTCGATGCGCTACAAAAAAACGACATCGACTATAGCGTAATATCTCACACTCCTGTCTACACCATGGAGCAAGCATCGACTGTTTGCGGCCATCCTCCTGAACAAGGAGTAAAGGTATTGTTTCTACGAGTCTACACAACCAAAAAAATATATGGATTCGCACTAGCTGTATGGACAGGAAATTCGCCTGTTGATTTTGGATCTATATCAAGCTCCCTTTCCGCCAAAAAAATAAAAATGGCTACCCCTGAAGAAGTGGTAGAAAAACTAGGAATTGAAATTGGGTCCTTATCCCCTTTTGGGTATGAAAATAATTTTCCATTAATCCTCGACACTCGACTATATAAACAGGAAAATATATATATCAACGCCGGAAGACATGATCGCACAATCAAACTCAACCCTGAAGGTCTAAAGCAATTACTAATTAACAACGGAGGTCGGATTTTGGAGGTTTAAAGAATGCCTGAGCACAACCGACTCAATGATATTGCCAGATTTTACGACCATGAAACTGTCGCGTACGATGAGGGTTATTCTTCGAATATCTGCAGGGCAGAGGATATATTTGTCAGAAACATCCTCTTAAAAGTTGTTAATGGAAAAGTACTTGATATTGGAGCCGGAAGCGGACTTCTGTGTGAGATGCTGAACATCAAAGATTACAACGGTATTGAAATTTCTCCTCAAATGACACTTCAGGCCAAGAGAAAATTTCCGGAAAAGGATTTCTCTGTCGCCGACATGCACAGTCTACCGTTCGAAAATAATTCTTTTGACTCGGTTGTCAGCCTCTACGGACCTTTTTCTTATTCCCTTGATCCTGAACACTTAATTAATGAGGTGTTGCGAGTCACCAAACCCAAAGGTGCAATTGTATTAATGCCCTATTCACTAAGAGTTGCCCACAAGCTGGACATTGGGGGATATAGTACCGCAACCGATGATTCGATCAAAAAAATATTCTATACGGAAGAAATGTTCAAAAACATACTTCACGGTTTAAAAGGAGTACAAATCACGGGGATCAACTTCTTTCTAAATACTTATGTTAGGTTCAGGCAAACGATCGATCCCGATTACCAAGGATCAACTGAAGAATTCGTAGATTTTTTATACAGTGAAATGGCGCTTGGATCCAAACTTCCGGCAGAAAGCGCCAGGCACATGTTAGCAATAGGATACAAACCTTGTTGACATTTGTGTAAATTAGTTATTAAATACTTAACATTAACAAGTCAATAGAAAAAGCTTATCGTCCAAACGATAGATAGGAGTCGCGATCCTATAAAGCTTGTCCTCAAAATAGGATACGGTCAGTCCCCGTCATCAGACCACAGTGTGTCACCCTCTGGGTAAACAGAGCACTTAACAAGTTTGTCACCGTGAGGTGATGAAAGAACAAGGTGGTACCGTCTTACCTAAGGCCCTTGTTTAGTCCTAATATTTGGGATTAAACAAGGGCTTTTTAATTATTCTAAAAAACATGTTAGAAACATACACAACACCACACAATGAGCAAGAGCATCAAGTCGAATACCGTTACCTGATTCCTGATGGTAATGATGGCGACATCGCTGTTTGGGCAGCTCAAGAAATCACCGCGTCAAAAACCATGCTACCCAAGTCACCGGAAGAACTACTCAGCCTATTTCAAGAAGGTAGATCTGTTGTCATTGTTAATTCCGAAAACAAACCGGTCGCTCATGCAGCGGTCACCATCGTTTATGACAACGCGGGGGTGATCGAGATCGGTGGAGTGATCGTCGACCCCCCTGAAAGAAGAAAGGGGTTGGGAACCGCCGCCGTCATGGGAGCCGTTGCCCTTGGGAGAGATAAATATCCGGGGTGGTATCAAATGGCACTGTGTAACCTGGCCAGTCTTCCCCTGTTTGTAAAACTTGGTGCAACGGAAATAGATGCCAAGACGGCGCAAGAAGTAGTGCCGCCCGAAGCCTGGGAAGCATGTATTACTTGCCCCAGCTTTCAAATGGCAAAATCACAGGGAAAAATTTGCTGCGACACTCCGGTATCCCTAGAGGCAATTGATCCATATAATCAAACATAGTATGGAAAAGGTCGTCGACACATTTCTATCCTTGGTCAAAATTGACAGTCCTTCAGGAGATGAAAAGACTTTGAGTCTCCATCTGAAAAAATATCTCTCTGATCTTGGGTTTTCGGTAAAAGTCGACGCCCTCGGCCAGATACTTGCCTCCTCATCTTCTAACAGACCTCTTCTTGTGACTGCCCATCTCGACACTGTAGAGCCGGGAAGAGGAATTAAAACTCAAATAGTCGGGGGGTTCATCCGGTCGGATGGTACCACGATCCTCGGAGCGGATAATAAAGCCTCCATCGCCCCTCTTCTCATTGCTGTTGAAGAATACAAAGCTCTTCACCATAAACTTCCCGAGATAGAAATATTATTTTCAGTTAAGGAAGAAACCGGAGGTGGCATTGATCAATTTCCCTTCGAATGGATAAAGGCCAAAAAAGGCATTACTTTTGATCTTGCCCAACCAATCGGGAAGATCGCGATCCAAGCCCCTTTTATATATAACTTCAAAGCAACTTTTACGGGTAAAGCGGCTCACTCATCCAGACCTGAAGCAGGGAAAAATTCTCTTCTATGTGCCTCTTCCTTCGTCAACCATATTCCCGTCGGTAGAGTTGATCAAGACTCTACAGTAAACGTCGGGAAAATCTACGGAGGCACGGGGATCAATACCATTCCGGAACAGACTGTTGCTGAAGGAGAGGTCAGAAGCGCCAATATAAAAACTTTTAATTTACTCCTAAAAAAGATAAAAAATCAGGCAAAAAAAACATCGACACAATTCAATATCAAACTTTCTTTCAAACTAAGTGGTTTTTGTCCCGGATATAAATATTCAAAGGACGACCATTTTATAAACAAGGTTTCAAAGATCTTAACCGACCATAAATACGATGTGGAATATTTGGCTTCAACCGGAGTAAGTGATGCAAATATTATTGCCGACAAAAAAATTAAGTTTGTCTGTCTGTCTGATGGCGTTGAAAATCCTCACACGGTATCGGAAAGAATTTCAATAAAGAACCTCGTAAATCTCAAGCATTTAATTCTGGATTTTATCAGCAAAGCTCCGGAACTTACGCAATAGCTACCTCACCAACTTCAGGTATTTCCTCTTCCCTACTCTAAGAAGATTTTCCCCATCGTGTAACTCGATCTTTTCCTGATCCTTGGTTATACGCCTGTCGTCAATATAGATTGCCCCTTCATCGAGAAGTCTTTTTGCTTCTGATTTGCTATCCACCAACCCCGCCTCTACCAAAATATTTGCCAGCCCTGGCTTGCCGTTCAAATCCTGGATCACTCCAACCTCCCTCTCTTTCATCTCAATTACCGGAGTATCCTCACTTGCAGTCTTTTCCACCACAGTCTTTCTAAAGTGTTCTTCGGCCAAAGCCACCTTATCCTCACCGCACAATTCACTGACGATAGTCTTGGCTAGCTCCCTCTTTACCACCATCGGGTTCTCACCGCCATCTAATCTCTTCTTTGCCTCATCAATGAACTCTCTATCAACGTTGGTACCCATTTCAAAATATGTAATGATCACATCATCACTCAAAGACATTACCTTACCGTACACTTCTTCGGGAACATCTTCGATCCAAATAGCATTTCCCCAGGTCTTGCTCATTTTCCTTCCGTCGGTCCCGGGTAAAAATCCATTCGACAGTATAAAGGAATCCTTACCCCTCAGAG
>CAZIPD010000034.1:5196-8001 GCA_964541175.1 uncultured Pseudomonadales bacterium | reverse complement strand
ATCCTGTTTTAATTATTACACCAAATATTACCCAAAATGCAAATATAACCCGATAAGGGGGCGGTGTTTGGAGGGGAGTGATCAAAAAATAACCCGCTTGTTAGGCGGGTTAAATATTTATTTGAACCAGGGATCCGGGTGGTCTGTGCCACCCGAGCGATTGATCAGGGCGATCCGCTCTGATGTCAGAACCTCCCCGGCTTCGAGAATTTGAAGTCCACGGAGGACCCAAGGGGCAGGCTGACTTTCCAAATCAGAGGACCGAAGTCCTTGATCAAACCGTTCTTGGACAAAGTCGGCTTGCCACTGTTCCAGTCCGATCTCGGAAAGATGTTTGGGCATCATTTCTCCTTTCGAGGTAACGAAGGGCTAAACGAGCACATCCCCTTGCGGAGCCCCACACTGAGGGCAGTCGGGGTCGTCGTCATCCACTCTGCTACGGCAGTTTGGACAAGGATGATAGGTGTTGCGATACCGGTCAGAGATCAGATCCGGCAAGTCATCGTTATCCGGGACCCAAGAGGGGCGCGGGGAGGTTATAGGCAACTGTGTGGTGGTCGTCTTCTTTTTGGTTGTCGTGGCTTTGAGGTTCCCTTTAAGGAGAAGTCCCAGGATTAGAAGCATCCCACCAAAAATGAGATGGTTCTGGTCCCAGGCGGTTCCCGTCCAGGCAATTGAGAGAAGATAGGTTCCGTAGTATAAAGATACATATTTTACGGCGTACCAGACCCACATCAGTACTGTTACCGCAGTACCTCCGGCGAAACCGAGAGCAGTTCCGCGAAGACCATAGGCTCTTCCGGCTTGGATCGGTAAACCGATTAACAGCACGATCGTCGACACCAACATGGCTAACCCCATCAGAACGGCACAGATGATGTACCAAATGTGAAGGAGATTAGCCGTTGTGGGGAGAATGGACGTAAACGGTTCACCGTTGAAGAAAAACTGAATTGCTGCGTATACCAGAGCAAGAAAGATACCAAGCATTTTGCCTCCTTTAGGCACGGAATTTTAAGGTTCAAGATGGCGTAGTGTACTATAGGATTGGTTATAGGTCAAGCGTGGAGAGTTGGAGAGGAGGCTTCCTTAGGCTATCTGAGGATAGTGGCAGTTTTTCCATTTTTTACCGCTGCCACAGAAACAGGGGTCGTTACGGCCGAGCTTATTTCCCGCTTTGGATACGGGTAGTTGTTTCTTACCTTCCGTCTTGGCGCTGGACTCGGCAATATTCTGTCGTTGTTGGACCGTCTGGGGAACGGCTTGGATCCTGAAGATCCTGTGAGCCACCAGGGAGTCGATACGGGAGAGGAGTGACTCGAACATGGCGAAGGACTCTTGTTTGTATTCCACGAGAGGGTCGCGTTGGGCGTAACCTCGAAGACCGATACCGTCACGAAGATTGTCGATGGCGTCCAGGTGATTCATCCAAAGTTCGTCGTAGCTATCGAGAAGAACAATTTTGTGGACATGGGCAAGTAGTTCTTGACCGAAGCGGTTCTTCATTTCCGATCTGGCTTGTTTGACAACATTGCCAAGATTGGTTTTGACCTCTTCTCCTTCGAGACCGACAAGTTTCTTTTCAATGAGGTTGGCCGAGGCGGGATCGAGAGGAAGAATGGATTGGAATTCTTTGATTATTTGATCGGCTTCCGTTTTATTGATACCCGAAGCGGAGTAAATCGACGAGAGATAGTCGATCTCTTTTTCTAAGGCTGAGTCGACTTGGTCAGAGGAATACTCCGGAGAACCATTGAGGATCTTGGCGCGTCGTTGATAGAAGATCTGACGTTGCTTGTTCATGACGTCGTCGTATTCGACCAAGTGTTTTCTTTGATCAAAGTAGTGAGATTCGACTTTGCCTTGAGCTGTTTCTATGGCTCGATTGACCATACCTGCTTCAAGAGGTTGGTCTTCGGGAACTTTGAGGAAGTCCATGAGACGACTGACTTGATCGCCACCGAAAATGCGCATAATGTCGTCTTCGAGTGAGATGTAGAAGCGAGTGGAACCGGGGTCACCCTGACGACCGGAACGACCTCTAAGTTGATTATCAATACGGCGGGATTCATGTCGCACGGCACCAACAATATGTAAGCCACCGACTTCTCTAACTTTATCGGCTTCTTTTTTCCATTCCGCTTTATCTCTTCCCTGAGGATCTCCACCCAAGACGATATCAACACCACGACCGGCGATGTTGGTGGCGACGGTGATGGCTTTCAGCCTTCCGGCTTCGGCGATGATGGCGGCTTCGTTCTCGTGATTTTTGGCGTTTAGAACCTGATGAGGAAGGCGTTTCTTCTTGAGGTATTGGGCAATGACATCGTTCTGTTCGATGGATTTTGTACCGATGAGGATCGGTTGACCTTTGCCATTCCTTTCTGCTATTTCGGCGATGATGGCAGAGTACTTGGCCCGTTGGGTTTTGTAAACAACATCGGGATGATCGAGTCTTTGAAGAGGTCTGTTGGTGGGGATGACGATGACGTCGAGGTTGTAGATCTTTTTGAATTCTTCCGCTTCGGTGGCTGCGGTACCGGTCATTCCGGCCAATTTTTTGTACAGTCTGAAGTAGTTCTGGAGCGAGATGGTGGCGAGAGTCCGGCTTTCCTGTTGGATCTTGACGTTCTCCTTGGCTTCGATCGCTTGGTGGAGTCCGTCCGAGTAACGTCTACCGAACATCAGCCGGCCGGTGTGGTCATCGACGATGATGACTTGATCGTCCTTGACGACATAGTCGCGGTCTTTAATGAATAGAGACTTGGCTTTGAGGGCTTGCTCGAGATGATGGAGCGTATCGTA
>CAZIPD010000034.1:0-5096 GCA_964541175.1 uncultured Pseudomonadales bacterium | reverse complement strand
CCGAGAAAGTTGTAGACCTGACCCATCCAACCGGCATCACGTCGGGCAAGGTAGTCATTGACGGTGACCAGATGAGCTCCCTCTTCGGTGAGAGCATTAAGGACCATGGCGGGGACGGCAGAAAGAGTTTTTCCTTCACCTGTTTTTTGTTCGGCAATATTTCCCTCATGGAAAGCGATGGCGGCCATTAGCTGGACGTCGTATGGACGTTGGCCCAAGACACGAACAGCCGCTTCTCTGGTCAGAGCAAAAACATCAGGGAGGATATCGTTTAAGGTCTTACCTCGTTTGAGTTCTTCTTTGTATTGAGCGATCTCTCCGGGGAAGGCGTCGTCTTTGAGTTTTTTGACTTTGTCTTCGAGAAGATTAATCTGATCTACAATTTTTCGGAGTTTTTCAATTTCAACCTTGTTGGGGTTGAAAAGAGTATTGATGAAGTTAAGCATAACGAGCTAATTATACTCAAACCAAAGAGATGATGACGTTGGTCCTGGTGTGGTGTTTGACAAAATCGAATTTGGTCGATAGAGAGTTCATGAATGCTTGGCTGGCAGCGATGTGTTCGGCGTGCCAAAGGCGGTTGGCGAGAGTGTAACGCGAGTGGTCTTTGAGGCTTTGATAGAAGTCCAAACGTTCAAGCTTTGTGGGGATATATTTGCCGTCGAAACAATCCACAAGTGTGAGGTCAAAATCTTCTTTGAGATCTTTGACGTAGTCGTAGGCGTCACCGATGACCAGGTGGAGATTTTTTATTTTATCGAGACGACAGTATTTTTTGGCGATCTTCACCATCCCCGGGTCGATCTCAACGGCGGTGATCTTTGATTGAGGATATAGATCACTAATGAGACGGGCGTTCGATCCGGTTCCAAGACCAAGAAGTAAAACTTTTTTTGGTTCAAAGTCGTAGGGAAGTAGTCCGCCCATACCTTGGCGCCAGATCGAGCGCATAATGGTGCCGGATTGGATCAGACCATTACCGATCAATGTCGGCTCTCCCGTTCCATGGAGGTTGATGTACAGATTCTTGTTGAATTGAGTATCGGGAAGGCGAATCGTGCGGGGAAAGAAAAAATTAAGGAGTGACATCTTCTGCCTCCTTCGTGGCCTCCAGTTCGGCTTTTATCTGGCGGGCAAGATCTCCCCACTCCTGGTATCTCTTGCTTATTGCCCAACGATTGACTTTTTTGGGTGATTCTTTTTCGGCGATGAGGGCGGCATCGAGTAGATCGGCCGCAGCGCGGTCCCTCTCGAGGAATGAGCTGGCACCGGAGACTATGGCAACAAACTTTTTGTCTTTGATGGTGGCGGTGATTATGGTGGAGTAACCGGCTTTTTCGGTATAGGCGATCTTTAGACCGTCCACTCCGGGATATACGCCCAAAAGACCGTTCCAGTTGGGTAAGTAATACCTGCCGTGTTCATCCGTCTTTTCGATGTCTTGTCTGTCGGAGGACGCGGCCGAAGTTATTTCGGGATAGTTTTCCTGAACGTTGTGAACGAGTTGGGCAATGTCCTCGAGAGTGGAAAATTGTTTATCATCGTCCAAGCCATCAGGGGTGGCAAATTGAGAGGAGGTCATACCCATGAGACGAGCCTTGGCATTCATGAGACGGATAAAATCTTTTTGATCGTAGTTATTGGCGAGGGCTGCGCCGTCGGCCAGGGTTTGGGCAGCATCGTTGGCGCTTGTTGCTATCGCCCCTCTGAGCAACTCTCCGGCCGGAAGTTTTTCACCGACCTTCAAACCGAGAACAGTGGGGATTTTATTGACCGAGTCAATGGTGGCGGTTATTGTGCTGTCCATGGAGATGAGGTCAAGGGCTACCTGAGCAGTGAGAAGTTTGGAAAAGGAAGCAGGAGAAATGAATTCCGAACTGTTTTTGGCGTGATAGACCTTACCCGTCTGGGCGTTGAAGACGATGTAGCGGGGAATATTAGCGAGAGTTTCGACTTCGGTGGAAGTGGCAAAATCTAGATTGAGGGGTTTGGAAATTTTTTTGCTTATCTTATCGGTGCCGTCATTCCAGAACCCGGCGAAGGGAGAAAGAGGAGCTTTGCCGTTCTCGGTGTAAAGATATGCCGAGACTATCCCAATCAGGACCAGAATGGGCAGTAGAGTAAAGATCTTTTTAAGCACGTCTGATTTCGTCTTTTCCGAGGTAGGGTACCAGGGGAGCAGGAATTTTTACCGAACCATCGGCTTGTTGATAGTTTTCCAGTATAGCCACCAGCCAACGAGGAGAGTTTGAGGCGGTGTTATTTAACATGTGGACGTATTGCATTTGATTTTTATTATCGCGGTAACGAATATTAGCTCTTCTGCTCTGAAAATCAAGCATTATCGAGTCGGAGGCGAGCTCTCCCCAGTTCCCCCTTCCCGGCATCCAGGCCTCCAAGTCATACTTTTTGGCCTGAGGTTCTCCCATATCTCCGGTACACATGAGCAGAATGCGATACGGCAGTCCAAGTTCCTTGGCGATCTCTTCGGTAAAGGAGAGCATCTCCTCGTGGAGCCTGATCGACTCTTCAAGATCGTTCTTACAGATGACTACTTGTTCGGTTTTGACAAATTCATGAACTCTAAACACTCCCTTGGTGTCTTTGCCGTAGCTGCCCGCTTCGCGGCGATAGCAGGGGGAAAAACCGATCATCCGTATCGGTAAATCTTTTTCATTGAGGACTTCGTCCTGGTAGAGTGACACCAACGGCACCTCGGCGGTACCGGCAAGATATGTTTGTGTAGGATCGTCTTCCGTTGTTTCAAATTTGTAGGTTTCTCTTTCACCCCAGGGAAAGTGACCGGTGTTTATGAAGGAGCGCTTTTTTAGAATTACCGGAGGAGTGATCGGGGTATATCCGCGGGAGATGAATTTTTGAAGGGTATATTGCATGAGAGCGAACTGGAGCATGACGCCTTCATTTTTTAGGAAATATCCTCTGAAGCCTGCCACCTTGGATCCCCTATCGAAGTCGATGATGTCCAGTGCTTGGGCGATCTCCACATGTGACTTGGGGGTGAAATCAAATTTCCTTTGTTCTCCCCAAACGCGGACCACTTGATTATCTTTCTCGTTCTTTCCTACGGGAACTTCAGGAAGCGGAATGCCGGGAACTTGATACATGAGGCTTTCGAACTCCTCTTCCGTTTGTCTTAGTTGTGGTTCAAGATCATCCAATTGTTTTTTGTAAGCGACCGATTCGGAAATCAGCTTTTCATCTCGGCCTTTTTTCAGCTGGTCGTTGAGAGTGTTCCTTTTGGAGCGGATATCTTCAATTTTTGCTATCAGAGCGCGACGGGCCTCGTCCTTTTCCAAGACATTGTCAACTATTTGCGGATCGTAGTTCTTGTTCTTAATTCCCTGTTTTACCAACTGGGTGTTCTCACGAATGTATTTGATGTCCAACATGGTTTTATTTTAATTATTATTTTATTTTTCGGGGGGATATGTATAAAAAAGCCCCCGAAAACTTGGGGGTTACGGCTCTTGGGTATTCCCAAGGAGGTGCCACCTTAACCATTCTTGATTTACTGCTATGACGGGCAACCCGTCCCGATTGTTACCTCGGGAAGCTTGACAGTTGGAAGCTGTCTTAACGCTTATGTGAATATTCTATCACTAAAGACCCAGAGAGGGGGCGATTTTTTGCATGGAATCAAGACAAATCATGATGAAGGTCTCGACCGGGAGGTTGAGCCCTGTGGGTTTTTCACAAAGAGCGACTTCTTCCCTTCTGGTGCCGGCGGCAAACTTGGGTTCTTTGAGGAAACGTTTCATGACCGAGCTGAGTTTGACATCACCGAGTTTGCGAGTGGGATAGACGTAGGCGACGGCCATGATGAGACCGGTAAGAGAGTCGGCGCAGAGGATGGACCATTCGGCCTTGTTTTGTGGGTTGTATCCGGTAAGTTCGGGGGCGTGGGCCTTGACGATATTGTGGACCGAAGGGGAAATCGTCAGACCGTAGAGATCTAAGGCTTCAACCGTCTTGTTGGGATGGTCCGCTTTGAAGGGAGGTGAATAGTCGATGTCGTGGATGAGACCGGCGAGGAGCCAGTCCTCTTTAGGAGGATCGTTCTCATTGAGAAGATTTTCTTTTTGGAAGTAATCGTAGAGACCACCCATACAGGCTTCGAGAGCAAGGGAGTGGGTGAAGATCTTTTCGTCCAACTGTTTCTTGAGGGCTGTAAGATATTTTTCGCGCATGGGCCTAATTTTAACCCAAACAATGAAAAGGGAGGAGGTGGAGAGGGAGCGCGCCATTGAGACGCAGGGTCTTGCCTTACTTGATGGTCTTGATCTTGTAGATGATCTTGCCGGCGGGGGCTTCAACATCAACGATATCTCCGGCTTTTTTGCCCATGAGAGCTTTGCCCAGAGGGGACTCGTGAGAGATCTTTTTGGCGGCGGGGTCGGCTTCCCATTCACCAACAATGGTGAATTGGTGCTCGGATCCGTTGACTTCGATGTGGACGATCGAGCCTACAGTGACTTCTTCGTTGCCACTCTTTTGGGCATCAACGACCATAACGCGGTTAAGAATGTCCTTTAGCTCGTCAATGCGACCTTCAAGCGCAGAAAGATCTTCCTTGGAGGAATGATATTCTGCGTTCTCAGAGAGGTCACCGAAATCACGGGCGCGAGCCACGCGTTCGATAGCTTCAGGAAGCTTAACTTTTTCTAGATCTGTGAGTTCTGAGGCGAGCTGTTGGTAGCCAACAGGGGTCATTTGAACTCTTTGGTTCTTTTTGTTCATATTTTTGTTACGTAGCAATAGATTATAAATATAAAGCCTGCCTTGGTAATGTCAATCACCAAACAGGGATTCCACTCAATAAGTTGTGTATTCTATCAGATTGAAAACCGGGCAGGTTTTTTGATATTTATAACGTATATTTCAAGGCAACAGGGTAGTATTTTACGCCTAAATTAGTAAAATGTCAAACAAATGCCCTCCCAGACACGGACTTACCCCCTTGAGGCTAAAGTTTGGTAAAATATACAGGTTCGAACATGGCCCCGTCGTCTAGTGGTCCAGGACATTTGGTTCTCATCCAAAAGATCGCGGGTTCGATTCCCGCCGGGGTCACTAAG
>CAZIPD010000033.1:5297-8131 GCA_964541175.1 uncultured Pseudomonadales bacterium | reverse complement strand
AAAACCCAACCCAATCCATATAGATATCCACAATTTGGAGGTCTTAAGACGACCAATACCGAAAAAGAACTTGGAATCCATTTCTCCTCCTGGCAGACTGTGGTTGAAAAACTCATAGCTCAGGGGTTATCCTTAGAGTAGGGTATGAGAAAATTTACCACTCTATTTTTATTATCTCTTTTTCTTTGTGTATTACCGGGATCCGTTTTTGCGGATGCCAAATCCGACTACGAGTTCCAACTGTCCCAATACAGAAGAAGCTACTCCGAATTCACTCAGCTAAAACGTGATTACCTCCTGAATCCGACTCTGGATAATCAACAAAAATCTATCATCACCGCCAAGCAAGTACTTCTCTCAAGAGACCTGTCCAAAGCCGCCTATGCCCGATACATGATCGACCTCATCAACGTTAACAAAACAAACTACGCCCCTCTTCAGCCGATCATCAATAGATTACTCATGGCAGTGGACATCTTTACTGCCAGCGCTAACCTATCCCAATCGATCACCACACCATCAGACCTTAAAAAATTCAGTGACTCGTATCTTATCAATACCATCTCTCCCGACAGATCCTTCTACTACGGACAGGTTGCGGTCAAACTCTCTCAACTCGTCAGATTCCAACTCGAAGCCCAAAACATTCTCGACACCATCTATCCCAAGTTACCCGACCCGCAACCGATCCAGCTAAAAGCTCGTTTGGACGAATTCCCTGTTCTCGCGGAGGACATCAATCAAAGGATCGCCGCCATTGTTAAAATGATCATCCCTGAGCCGGAAGTCGAGAAGTCACCCGTTGCCCCGGAGCAATACTTTACTCTCATCATCGAAAAACTTACCGACATTCGCTCTCGTCAGTCAGCCTTAGTAGATCAATTAGTCGATATCGACATCAACTATGCCCAGCTCTGAAATCAAGATCAATCCTCAAGTCCTGGAAATCTGGAATAAGTTCAAGTCCGGAGAATACCTCCGTATTCTCAAAGTAAAACTAATATCCCTGAAGTGGTACTTTGTCGGGTTTTTGGTTTTGATGGTCCTCTTCGGAGCCATTTCCTTCGGCCGTACACTTTCCGAAAAGAACGCTCCGGTCTTTGTTCCCCCTATAGTCGACGTCACCACTCCTACCTCCACCACTCAAAAAACCTCGGTCTTCTCGTCTCTGAAAAGAAGTATTAGCGAATTTAACCCCATTCTCCCTGACCCGGCCATCCCTCTCCTGGACAACAATATTAATCTTGAAAAGGCTCTATAACAATTACACTTGTGATAACATAAAGCTCATGGCAAAAGAAACAACCAAAAAAACAGTTAAAAAGACGACCGCAAAGGCACTTCCCGCAAGATCGAGAAAAGCCAAACTCGTCAAAGAGATCCAGGAAAAAACTTTCGAGATCG
Source organism: uncultured Pseudomonadales bacterium (assembly GCA_964541175.1). Classification (GTDB taxonomy): domain Bacteria; phylum Patescibacteriota; class Microgenomatia; order UBA1400; family MFAQ01; genus CAIQPO01. The sequence goes on along the minus strand of CAZIPD010000033.1, from coordinate 6,727 downwards.
GCACGGTCAAGAAGAGCAACATGGGCTTTGTCATAAAGCTCCTCATCGTCGTCCTCATCGGCACCGGTGCCTTCCTCCTTGCCCAAAAATATCGCAGCTTCTTCATCGCCGGCACGGTCAACGCCCGTCCCATATCCAAATGGTCACTATCCCGCAGACTGGAAGAGCGATATGGCAAAGTAGCCTTCGATGAGATCGTAACCGAAGTTCTTCTCATGGACGCCGCCAAACAAAATGGTGTCACGGTCTCCAAAGAAGAGATAGCCGCGGAGGTTGCCACCAACGAAACCAACTACGGTGGAAAAGATGCTTTAAGAGAGATGGCCAAGACTGCCGGTATAACGACAGACAAACAACTCAATGATTTCTTTGAGTTAAAACTTACCGTTCAGAAACTCCAGGACAAACTCTTCCCCGAAGAAGTCACCGATGAAGAGATCAAAGCCTACTACGACGAGAACAAGGACCTAGTCTACAAGGACAAGAAAATTGAAGATGTCAAAGAGGAAATAAAGACCCAGCTTCTTCAGCAAAAGGTTTCGCAGAAGTTCTCGGAATGGTTTGGTAAACTTAGAGAAGACGCTAAGATCAGCAACTTCCTCGAAAGCTAAATGAAAAAGCCTGCCCAAAGGCCAAAAACCTCTGATAAATTTTCGCTCACTCTTGATAATGCCCGCAAGCAATTGCGTAAATGGGGAATCCCCGCAAGCACCATCCTCATTGTCTTGCTCCTCATTCTTCTTGGTTTTCTCTTAAGGACCCGGGAAGATCAGCAAACACCTCCAACACAAGACGAGCCGGTAGTGATCAGTAATCCCAATGTCATCCCGTTTCCCATCGCCACCTACCGATCAACTAACTCGGTCGAAGCCGTCATTAGAACCAATCAACCCAGAAGGACTTTCAGACCTGACCAGCTATCACTTAAACAACTCGGTCAAATGCTCTGGGCGGGTCAGGGAGTTACCACGGACTGGGGTGGCAGAACGGTCACCAGTTCAAAATCCACTTTTCCGCTCACCATATACGTTCTGGCCAACAATGTAGAGAAACTTGAAAAAGGAGTCTATCAGTACATTTCGGGTGAACGTCTCCCTGCTCATCAACTCCTACCTCTTAAATTAGGTGAATTTGGCGAGACCCTATTTTCTCTCGTTAACCAAACTCCTCTCAAGGAACCCCCCGCAGTCCTTATCATCACCGGGAATCTTCAGAAAATGGCCACCGCTTACGGAGGCGTCTCCCATGACAGGGAAGTCTATCTTGAAGCCGGTCATGCCACTCAAAATATGTACTTACAAGCGGAAAGTCTCAAGCTAGGTATGATCGCTCTTCCCAACTTCGACGAATCCCAAGTCCGTCAGCTTTTATCAATTCCTCAGGAGGAGGTTATAATCTACCTTGCTCCTATAGGTTTTATTAAAGAATAA
>CAZIPD010000033.1:0-5197 GCA_964541175.1 uncultured Pseudomonadales bacterium | reverse complement strand
GGTACCTTCCACCCCTTATACTCCGCCGGCCTCGTATATTGCGGATATTCCACCTCAAATTCCTCACTATATGACTCCTCGGCCAATGACTCCGGGTTCCCAAGCGCACCGGGGAGCAATCGGATGATGCTATCCACCACTACCATCACCGGTAACTCACCCCCGGAAAGTACATAACCTCCAATCGAATACACCTTATCCACCAAATTATCATGTACCCTCTGATCCATGCCCTCGAAGTGAGGGGCGATGAAAATCAAGTGTTCCTCGCTCTTTAGCCTCTCAGCCTCCTTTTGACTGTACATTTCCCCTTTGGTGTCCATCAGAATTACCCTCGTTCTAGGCTCACGTAGTGCCTCCAGAGCCCTGTCTACTACGTCTACACGCATAACCATGCCTGCCCCGCCTCCAAAAGGCCTATCATCCACGCTCTTATAATTGTCATCGCTCCAGTCTCTCAGGTTGTGGACTTTTATCTCCACCAGGCCCGTTCCGGTCGCCCGGCCGATTATCGAGGTCGAGAACACCTTCTCGAACATCTCGGGGAAAATAGTCAAAATGTCGATCTTCATAAGGCTAGTATAATGTACCCATGCCAAGATTGGTCAAAAAGACAGCCACTGCCCCCATGTTAGTTGGAGATAAACACGTTTGTATGTGTGGTTTGTCCGAAAACCAACCCTTCTGTGACAAGTCACACCACAAAACCAAGGACGAGGACGAAGAGAAGCTTTACTGGTATCAAGGTTCAGACAGAGAAGAGATCACCACCGAGAAGGAAGAATGCTCCGGCTGTACTGGCAATTGCGCTCACGAAGAATAATAATAGCCCTATGAAACAACTCCCAGTAGCAGTCGTCGTCATCCCCACCTACAACGAGGCCGGTTCAATAGGCAAGATGATCGATCACCTGATGAAGGTCATTTTTCCTACGATAAAGGACTGGGATTGTAAGGTTCTCATCGTCGACGACACCTCACCCGACGGTACCTACAAGATCGTTCAAAAACTTCAAAAGAAATACAAGGATCTTTTTCTCTCTCTCGAAGCAAAAAAAGCCGGCATCGGCGGTGCTTACGTCAGAGGCTTCAAGTACGCCATGGACAAACTCAAGGCCGACGTAGTTATCGAGATGGATGGAGATTTTCAACACCCTCCAAAACTGATCCCCGCTTTCCTCAAGGAAATAAACAAAGGCTATGACTATGTCATGGGCTCCAGAAAGATAAAAGGCGGTAGTAACCCCAAAGGCTGGGGGATAGACCGAGTTTTTTGGAGTGAAGTCGGCGGCTTTTCGGCCAGGACGATCATGTTTTTCCCGACAAAATATTTTTTCAAAGTTACCGACCCCACCGGAGGTTTCAAAGCTTCCCGTGTCAAAGGTTTTGTCGATACCATGGACATGGATCATCTCTACTCCAGAAGTTTTGGCTACAAACTTGAATTCCTCTATAAAATGGTAAAGCTTGGAGCAAAAGTTAAAGAGATCCCCCTGAAATTTAATGCCCGTACTACCGGAGTCTCAAAGATCGAGCCCCAGACAGCAAAGGATATTCTCAGAGCCGCGATCCTTCTCCGTTGGAACGACGACACCACTCAAAAATTCATGAAATTTGGCGTCATCGGTGGCTTTGGTTTTATGATTAATCTCATAGGCCTCAAGTTTTTCAGTAATCTAATGCAACCTCTCCCTCTTCAGGTGGGAGTGAGGAACGGGATAGCCAATGCTCTCGCCTCTGAGATCTCCATTGTTTCCAACTTCATCTTCAATAATCTCTGGACCTTCTCCAATCAGAAAATGAACTTCGGTAAACACATGATGAAGAAATTCGCCGCCTTTAACCTCTCCTCTATCTTCGGTGGGATCATCGTCCCCACACTGATAATCGCCCTGGGCACCCAGTTCTTTGGAGACAATACCAAGACCCTCTTCCTGGTCATCGCCGTCTTTGGCTTTACCGTCCCCTTCAACTGGTTCGTCTACAACACTCTCATCTGGAAGAAGAAATCTTGACCCCCACACAGCTATAGGGTATACTACGCGGGCATTCTCGCACCTTAATTTGTGCCTGTGGAGGTCAAATGAAGACAATTATTTCGTCAGAGTACACCGTGCTGCTGGAGATCACTCAAAAATGTTACTCCGGGTGCCCATGGTGTTATAAATGTTCCCAAGTTGGGCCCAAACAACCGCATTTACCCCTCAAGACCATCCTCGGAAGGCTCGCTTGGATCGATGAACATATCGATTGTGACGATATTTATCTCATCGGAGGCGAACCGCTCCTTCACCCGGACTTTTCCAAGATCATTCGTGCCATTTTCTCCTACGGAAAAAAGGCCAGGATTATCACCTCCGGAAACATCTCCAAGACGAGTTGTGAACAAGCCAACTACCATGAAATGCTCGATCTTTATGAGCAGGGAATGTTACAAGTTGAGCTGAGCTTTCAAGCCGGCATCAACGAAAAAGCCTATAAGAGGACCATGGATGATTTGGTCGCCCGTTATGAAAAACGTCGAGGAATTCTCGGAAAAAAAAGCGAGTACACACAAGAAGTCTATGACCTACATTCGACGGTGGTCCTTGATGAGTCCTACGTTGGGAACTGGGAGCGCTTTATTGACCTGGTAGAAAGGGTTATTAAACTCTCCTATTTATCGAATCCTTCGAAAAAGGATATGATATCGCTCAAAGAGCACCATGTCGGACTTGGTAAGCACTTCGCTCCGTTTGAACAGTCCAAGAGTAAGAATTTCACTATCTCGCCCACAATCTACGATGAAGGCTTTCTTGCCAAAATGAAATTCTCCGGGAAGATCGGCATATCGGAGATCTATCCCGGGTCCCAGATCTCCGTGGTCCAAAAACCCCGCTCTGGTAAGTGTGATGTCATGAAGGTTGAGATGATCGGAGAGACTCTGATCTCTCTTCCCAGTATCCTGATCAGAACTGACGGAGACGTCACCTTTGCAAAACCGGAATGCATCACGGCACTCCACGGCCTATGCAACGTTGATGTTCACACCACCAGTGATCAAATATATGAAGCAATAAAAAGCTCTATTGAAGAGATCAAGCGGTCGATAATTACCGGGAAAAGAAATAAAGCAGCTTCTCCCAATACATACTGTATGGATGACATCGACTATCCACAGGAATCGGACAAGGCAGTCTTGTGTACGAGTTGTCCCTTCGACTTCTCGTGTAATTACTGCCATCTGGAAAAAGAAGGTTGGTGACAAGAGGGGGTAAACCCCCTCTTTTTTTATGCCTTAAAGATATGGAGCCCAATCGGCAATAGGAGCGGTATTGTTGAGAATAAAGTTCCAAGAGTAGAGAATTACCGGGATAGCTAACAATCCGATTATTATCCTCGCCTCTTTTTTCTGGAGGATCTCGTCCCACCCGATCAACACCAGGGGAGCTATCGGCATAATATATCGGCTAACATCCCTGTGTCCCACGAATAAAGTTGAAAGGAAATAAAGTCCCGCAAAATAATACTCGACCGTCAGCTTCTTGTCCCTTAGCTTCAACACTCCCAATCCAAATATCAACCAAGTCCAGATAACGTCTTCCAACCAAAAACTCCCCACCCAGTTCTCTCCCAGCGGAGTGAATACCGAGAAAGGCGGCCAAAAAAGATGAATATTATCCCCACTATGAAAATATGCCCAGAAATCTCCCGTCCTCATTCCGAAGAACCAAAATAGCAAAGGTATTACGGCCACCTGTAACAACAGTGGTGCCATCTTAAAATTGATCTTCTGTCTTTTAATAAGATCGGCCAAGAATACCAAACCGTACGCCCCGAAGAGCAATACCCCAGGACTCTTTGTCAGTTGAGCAAAAGCTCCGAAAATAGCCGCCAACCAATAATTTTCCTTTTTAAAATAAAAAATACTGGTCAGGATAAAAAAGATAAACCATGGTTCGGGTGACCCCACTACTCTTACCGCCATCCACCTTGCCGGCAAGATCAGGAATACCAACGCCAACCATTTGGCGTTTGTACTCAGTTTAAATTCCTCCAATAACCTAAAGAAAGCCAAAAAGCAAAGAACGCTCCCAAGCAGAGTGGTCAAAAGCATTGCCCATGGTCCTCGAAGGAATATATCGGCTACGGATATGAGAGCCGGGTACATCGGGAAATGTGCCGGGTAATACTCCGCCGGTAAAGGATTGGAGAATGTATTTAAGATCTCGGCTTTGTTGTACCAGGTTTTCGCCACCACCAAGTAGTTGGGCCCATCATAATTTTGCCAAAGGATTTTACTTCCCTCCGTAAAATTCAGCCTCCACATCGGTAGGTCTAGTTTCAGTAAAAAGGGGAGCCACATGAACACTGTCGAAGCCACAACAATAAGCGCTAATATAAGTCTTTTCATCTATACCTAGTATATACTTGACATTATGGCTAGACAAATCGATAAGCTAAGTGTTTTCTTGCCTTGTTACAACGAGGAAGCCAACCTAAAGAACACCTACAATAATGTCAAAGAAAATCTCGAAAAAAACGTCTCTCAATACGAAATAATCATCGTTAACGACGGCTCAAAAGACAAGACCGGAGAGATCGCCGATGCGATTGCTCAAAAAGACAATACCGTCAAAGTCGTCCATCATAATCCTAATCGCGGATACGGCGCTGCCTTCAAGAGCGGTTTCTATACCGCCACTCTTCCCTGGATCGCTTTCATCGACGCCGATGGCCAATTTGATTTTTCGGAGATCTCCCATTTTCTCGATACTCAAAATAATACCGATGCCGATCTGGTTATCGGCTACTATCTCGGCAGAAAAGTTTCCGCCATGCGCAAACTCAACTCCTTCCTTTGGCAGGTGATTGTCTTCCTCCTCTTTGGTCTTAAAGTTAAAGACATCGATTGCGGTTTTAAACTGGTCTCTAAAAAAGTCATTGACTCCATTCCCCGTCTAGAAAGTGAAAGAGGAGCCTTCATTTCCTCCGAGTTCCTCATCAAGGCTCAAAAATCGGGATTCAAGATCGTTGAGATCGGTGTTAATCATTACCCCAGAAAACAAGGAGAGGCCACAGGCGCCAAACTCAACGTCATCATTAGAAGCTTTTTGGATCTTTTTACCCTTTGGACAAAACTTAGATGATAGAGTTCATCAAAAAAAATAAATTGGAAGCCATCCTTGTAGCTTTGATTATCATCGCTGCACTTTTT
>CAZIPD010000032.1:0-8525 GCA_964541175.1 uncultured Pseudomonadales bacterium | reverse complement strand
TTAAGGTAGAAGATCAACAGCAACAGATAGATTCTCTTACCGAAAAACTTAAAGAGATCGAAACTAGATTGAACAAATAATTCTGATCGATAATAAATATTGTTACTTCTGAAGTTTTAACTCGCTTGTTTCTGGCCAATGATGGCTGTCATCCAATAAGGGTCGTTAAGTATTATTTCTAAGATAAATACTATGCAAGTCACCCATATATTTTATATACTGAAATAAGCATGCTCACTCGCACCGGATTATTGCGCTCATTGGTTAAATTCATTATTGTCTCTGTCTTCGTATCCCTATTTGTTTCCCCACAACAAGCATTCGCCGCTCAATACCTTGATGACACGGACCATGGAGGCGCCAACTGGACTCTCTCAAACGGAGATGTCATCGCCGGAAATCACACCAATATTGCCATCTTTACCATTCCCGCCGGTGCCACAGTTACTGTATCTGCTTACACCGGTGCTGCCTACGGCACGGTACAAATCACCGCCAACTCGGTTGACATTCAAGGAACACTAAGCGCCGATGGAAAGGGGTATACCGGCGGAACCAATCCCGGAGCAGGACCTGGAGGTGGTACACAATCCGGAAGTGATTATGGCGGCGGAGCAGGTTACGGAGGTATCGGTGGCAGCGTCGGCATAGACGGCAATGGGGATAGAATTAGCGCCGGAGGGCCAATATATGGATCCAGCACCGCCCCCACCCACATGGGAAGCCAAGGGTCAACCGGTTGGGGTAGCACCGGAGGAGCAGGAGGAGGCGCAATAAAGATCACTTCAACTACCTCTACTTCCATTACCGGATCCATAACCAGCAACGGGGCCCAGGGAACAGAAGCAAGTTACGGAGCTGGAGGAGGAGGCTCTGGAGGTAGTGTCTACATCATCACTTCAACTCTGTCCGGTAACGGGACGATCACTACCAATGGTGCTAATACCACAAATAACAAGTCGGCTGCTGGAGGAGGAGGCAGGATCGCAATTAAATATTCATCATCCAGCACTTTCTCTGGTACTCTAACGTCAAACCTCGGATCAGCCCCCTTCGCTCCTGCACCGGAAAATGGCACGGCCGTCATTATCGATACCGGCAATAACGATCTATATATCACCACTTCCCAGCCCTGGAGTGCCACATCCTCCGCAGATGGGGCAACTCATACCTACAGGAATATTTCCGTCTCAAACAATGCCACTTGGACACTCAAAGGCTTTTCTTCAAATGACACTAATGGAGTTGGATTTACTTTCAACGTCACCAACTTTACGGTTGCCACGGGATCAGCAGTCAGCTCAAGCGGCTGGGGATACCCCGGAGGAGACAAAAACGGGATTAATGGTCACGGTACCGGATACGGGAAAAGAACTCAAAATGATAATGGTGGAGGCGGTGGATACGGAGGAGCGGGAGGTGGAGGAGTTGATGGAGGTACTACTTACGGGTCTTCCACTATCCCTATCGATCTTGGAAGTGGAGGCGCCAGAGGATATAGCGTCTGCAAAACAGGAGGTTCAGGTGGTGGAGCCATAAAGGTCAGTGCCACCGATACTATCACCGTCGATGGATCTATTAATTCAGAAGGAGGTGTCGCCCTAGCCAACCCATGTACGTATGGAATTGGAGGAGCAGGCTCGGGTGGAAGTGTCTATCTAATTTCAAATACCTTTGCCGGTGCCGGCTCTCTCTCCGCAAAAGGCGGTCTGAACACTAACACCCAGTATAGTGGTGGTGGTGGTAGGGTCGCCTATCGTTTTGCCGTAAAAACTTTTTCTGGAACAGTTGATGTCACCGGTGGAGGAGGGGCCAGTGGCGGTACTGATGGAAGCGAATCATCTCAAGGGATTCCTGGTGCCCCCACATCACTCACTCAATACGCTTCAGACGGGACAACGGTGGTTACTGTTGGGTCTAATCTCAATGAGTCCACCATGGTAGTCAAAATGTCCATGGTTCACGGCAACCTCTCAGCCACTCTCACCCCTGAAGTCGAGATCAAACAAATAGGTACTTCCTTTACCAACTTTCCCACTGCCACTGGCGCCGGGGTAGCCTACTCCGGCTCCCCCGTTACGGGATCCATCACCCTTTCCAGTCTTGTAGATCTGGCAACATATCACTGGCAAGCTCGAGTCTGCGACACCAACTCGAATTGTTCGAGCTGGGCCTCCTATGGTGGCAATGCTGAATCGGCGACTGATGTCACGATAGTCCTAAATACACCACCGAACGCACCCACTCTGTCTGCAGCCTACACCGATGATAGTTACGACAATGACTCTACCCCATCACTGGTCTTTACCCTCTCGGATTCTGATGAGGCAAATACGATCAAATATCAAATTCAAATCTCCGTTAATTCAGATTACTCAAGTCCTGTTGTGGACTACACCTCTGACCTACAGATACAAGGACAGAAAACATTCACTGTTGGACAAGCAGTTGGTTCAGGAATATACACCACCGGCTTCCAAGGTCAAACCCTTGCCAACGGTAACTACTATTGGCGTGTTCGGGCACAGGATAGTGCCGACGCTTACTCCTCATACTCACCCGCAAGTCTACTCACATCGGCATTTCGTATTTACCTTGCCAATCCGGAAGTTAACGCTACATCGATAACCGGGATTACTTCAGGTAACTGGATAAGTACCGAACCAACTCTCTCCTGGACCGCCGGATCAGATAGTGGCTCTGGACTTCTAGGATACTGTATTTCTCTGACGGAATACGCCCCTGGTGCATCTCCAAGTACCACCAATCCCGCAGCTGATGCCGGAGTACTTACCGGTATCGATGATGGGGTTACCAGTACCGACTGTCCTTTCATTGTCACCACAACATCGGTCAATTTTTCCTCGATCGCCGGACTGACACTGACAACGAACAAACAATATTACTTTTCGATCAAAGCAATAAATAACGCCGGCAACACATTCACCGACGCAGATACCGCCACTTACTCGAACCTGATAAATTTCAAATACGATATCACTGCTCCAACGAACGTTAACGCCATCTCAGGTGCCGGAGGCAGTTTCTCCAATGTTGGGGATATGTATTTCAACTGGCCCACAAACCAGGCTACCGATGCCGCTTCTGGACTTCTCGGATTCCAATACTCGATCAACGATCAAGACAGCTGGACCGGAGACTTGACCGACGCAACCACTGGTTTGAATTACGTAGATATCACGGAAACTCAACCTCACTACCTCTCGGCTGTCAATGATGCCTCACAAGTGATCGTCGGATCAAATACCATCTACTTTAGGACCGTGGACGTTGCCGGTAACTTTTCGTCCGCAGAAACCTACCGTACCACACTAGTCTCCTATGGTGGAGCAGCCCCAATTTTCCTTGGCAATGCATCTGTGACTGTTACACCCAGCACTAACACAGCAAACAGCTATGCACTTTCATGGTCAACCGCTTCTCCTTCTTCCGGAAGGACGATCGACAACTACTACTACATGATAAATACCACTCCTCCGGCTACCTACGCCACACTTACAGGAAATTCTGCTCTTTACATACCTACATCCGCCACCTCGATAGCAGCATCGTCACTTCCCGGTGTCGTCAGAGGAAGCAATACTGTTTATATAGTTGTCGCAGACGATCTGGAAAATTACTCTCCCAGCAATTATGTCAGTACCACCTTTACCCTCAACTCGGAGAATCCTGACCCCCCCTTAAATTTGGTGGCTGCCGACTCTTCCCTAAAAGCATCATCCCTCTGGAGAGGCTCCCTCGCCTGGGACATACCCGCATATACCGGTACCGGTTCACTTTCATATTTCGTCCAAAGATCCACCGATGGTATTACCTGGTCAGCGGTCGCTACTACTTCTGGGACCGCCTACGTTGATACAGTGTCTACCTCAAGTCTGTACTACTGGCGTGTAGCCTCGACCGACTCATCCGATCTCTCCAAACAATCACCCTCCTGGGCAAATGCGGTCTCACTTACTCCCAAAGGCAGTTACACCTCTGCCGCCGATCTTTCATCGGGTCCAACTGTCTCGGACATCACCACCAAGAAAGCTAAAATTTCCTGGAGCACCGGACGTAATTCTGACAGTAAAGTCGCCTACGGGACAAAATCAGGAACATATAACACCGAAGAACCATCAAGTTCCTCACAGGTCACCGATCACGTGATCAACCTCACCAATCTCTCCCCCGGCACAAAATACTATTACGTCGCCAAGTGGACGGATGAAGATGGAAACACCGGCACTTCAACAGAGAAAGACTTTACCTCAGCCTCTGCTCCCACTGCCAAAGATGTTTCTGTTGTCAATATTGGTCTCGATACCGCCCTAATAAAATTCACTACTAACAACGCCTCTAAAGCCAAAGTGTATTACGGCACCACCACTTCTTTTGGCGCATATAGTGAGATGTCTACCTCCACTTCCGAAAGCTCGTACAGTCTTCTACTGACAGGCTTAACTGACGGCACGAAATACTACTACAAAATAAATCTTTTTGACTCCGATAGCAGCGAGTACGACAACATTACTCTCGACTTCACCACCCTTCCACGACCTAAGATTAGCTCCGTCCAGATCCAACAAGTTGCCAACACTTCACAATCGACTCTCTATATCACCTGGAAATCCAATACGGAGATCTCCTCCATAGTCAACTTCTATCCCGAAGGTAGCACGACTGAAGCAAGGGACGAGGTCGAAGTCGCCCTGGTAAAAGATCACCAAATAATTGTTAGAAGTCTTCTTCCTGACACGACCTACATTCTTCAAATTAAAGGTAGAGATAAAATCGGTAACGAAGCGTCATCCGAGAGGATCACTTTCACCACCGCCACTGATACTCGCCCTCCACAAGTCCTGGATGTCCGAGCCGAAGGAGGAGAAGTAATTCCCGCCAGTAACGATCAAGACGTTGTCTCCCAGCTAATAGTTAGCTGGACAACCGACGAACCAAGCACGTCACAAGTCGAGTTTGGTGAAGGTACAGGTCTTGACTATCCTCAAAAAACCCAAGAAGACAGCAATCTGACCTTAAATCATATGGTCATCATCAGCAATCTCTCCCCCTCAAAGGTCTATCATCTGCGCGCCATCTCCAAAGATAAGGCTGACAATGAAGGTGTCTCCCTCGACCTCGTCACCATTACTCCCAAGATTACTGACTCTGCTTTCGGCCTCGTCATTACCAATCTCCAAGAAGCCTTCGGCTTCCTTGGAGGATTTTAATATTAATAACTAATCAGCTTGTCCACCCCACTTAACATCATCAATGTCGAATCGGTATCCAAATCATTTCCGGTTGGAAATCAAACGGTACAGGTATTAAAGGACATTAACCTTAAGATAAACGCTGAAGACTTCACCGTCATTTTCGGCCCATCAGGTTGTGGAAAATCGACCCTTCTTCACACTATACTTGGACTCGAAGAACCTACCAGCGGTAAGGTTGATATATTTGGCAAGCCCGTCTACGGGAACACCTCGGAAGACGACCGCTCTTCAATAAGGAAACAACATTTTGGCATGGTCTATCAACAGCCTAATTGGATAAAGTGTCTCTCCGTTATCGAAAACGTCGCCTTTCCTCTAGTACTCTCCGGCGAAAGAAGATCGGAATATAGACTTCAAAAAGCCAAGGAGATGCTGGATCTCTTTGACATGGCCGGATGGGCAAACTATTTTCCCAGCGAACTCTCCTCCGGACAGCAACAGTTGGTAGCACTTTCCAGAGCTCTAATTAACGATCCAGAGATCCTGGTCGCCGACGAACCAACAGGGAACCTGGATTTCGAATCTGGTCAAAAATTGATGAAAATTCTATCGGAATTAAACAAAGAAAGAAAAAAGACTACCTTAATGGTCACTCATGATCTTGAATATTTAAACTATGCTGGAGTCGGTGTCCAGATGCTTGACGGAAAGATCGTCGAGATTTTTGAAGGCCACGGGAACGATTCCATGATAGGAAAAATTAAGAGTAAGCGTAATTTACCCAATGAAAATTAAACTCCCGAAAATCACCGTTAGCAGAGAGCAACTCGGAATAATTGCTATCCAAAGTAAGTCTATTCTTAGATTTTTGGCCGTAGCTTCTACGTTTCTAATAGCCAAATTCTTTAAATTGCTATCAAGAAGGATCCCCGGAGCAAGTATAGTTTCCAGCCGTTTCAAATCGATCTCGGAAAAACTTGACAAGGACCGACCGTATATTATTAGTCGCGGTGATGTTGTTGAACTAGCACTGGCCAATCTCAGATCAAAAAAATCCCGCACTTACATTACTATTGGTGGAGTTGTAGTTGGAATCACCACCGTTGTTCTACTCGTTTCAATTGGTTATGGCCTACAACAAATGGTAGTCTCTCGTGTAGCCAGACTCGATGAAATGCGCCAAATAGACGTCTATACCCAATCCGGTAGTAAACTAAAAATTACCGATAAGACCCTATCCGACATTCAAGAGATCCAGAATGTTGAAACCGCTCTTCCATTGATATCTGTAGTTGGTCGGGTCAATTACCAAAAATCAGTCTCAGACCTGGCAGTCTACGGAGTCACGACGGCATACCTCGAACAATCGGCAATTCAACCGGTCAGAGGAAAGCTATTTAAATCCGATGATCTTTCAAATCCGACTAATCAACCCGGCGACCAGGTTAGAGGTATTTCTTTTGATGCTCTGGAGACGGAAGCAGGAGTAACGATACGAGAAGTGTCCATCGTTATCGACAACAATGTCTACCTAAAACTACGTGAATCTGCCGACAGGGACTCAAAATTAGTAGGTTATATCAGTCAACCTCTGGGCGATCTGGTCGGGAAAGAGGTCTGGGGACAGCCGTACGAGGATGAACAAGGTAACGGCCGGTCAGGTACTAATACCCAAGGTGACATCCTGGGTAAATGGGTTCTGCTTACTGCCCCTCTCTATGATTTAGTTGACGGAGAATACATCCCTCGAATAGATGACAATAACTCTCCTGTCCAAAGTGACGGGTATGTCGCGGAGATTAATCTATCTCTCTCCAAGATCTCCCCCCAACTTACCCAAGTTCTTGGCGAAACGACCACAGCTTCCCCAACGCAACCCGCAATTCAAACTATCAAAGCAGGATGGGTGGAAATAGCCTCGGAGTCTGCCGCAAAGGAGTCTCTTACGATCGACACCATCGATATCTCAGCTTCAGCCCTTAAAGAAGCTGTTGTCAATCGCGCTATGCTCAACGTTCTGGGTCTAAAGGAAGGTGAAGCCGTCGGTAAATTATTCGATGTTTCCTTTGTCGTTACCGGTAACTTGCTCAACGACGACCAAAAACGCTTAGAGTCGAACCCTGTTCAATACAAAATAGTCGGCGTCACTCCCGACACCCGTGCTGCCCAATTTTTTGTCGCCTTTATGGACATCCGCTCCTTAGGAGTCACCAACTATTCCCAAGTAAAAGTTATCGTAAAAAATCAAAAAGATCTACCGGCCATCCGTAGACAAATAGAGGAGTTTGGATATAAGACCAGATCGGTCGTCGACACGGTTAATCAAATTAACCAGTTATTTGGCACTCTAAGGGTCTTCTTGGCTATCTTAGGTCTGGTTGCCCTATTCGTCGCCTCGGTTGGCATGTTCAACACCCTGACGGTCTCGCTCATGGAAAGGACCAGAGAAGTGGGGTTAATGAAAGCCATGGGGATGAGGTCTCACGAAATTAAGGAATTATTTCTTGCCGAATCACTGATCATGTCCGGAGCTGGAGGAGTACTAGGAATATTTCTTGGAGTACTTATTGGTAAACTCATTGAGATAGCCTTATCTTCATTCGCCATCTTCAAAGGAGCGGGTTATGTGAATATTACCTATACCCCACCACTCTTCGCCATATCGATTGTCGCCCTGGCGCTTCTTGTTGGCTTGATCACCGGATTTTACCCATCACGCCGTGCCACTAAGATCTCGGCTCTGGATGCTCTACGTTACGAATAACCTTACAGGTTGATACTTATCCCTGTCTGCTCTCTGTATCTACTCAACCATTCGGAAAATTTTTGCGAAACCTTTTCCGATAGTATTTGAGCCTCAATGTCGTCTTTGATATCTTCAAACTTCCTACCGCTTAAATACTGTTTATTATCTTCATAGTACTTACTTATTTCTTCTTCAAATACCACTTCCTGAAATAGTTTCGCCTGTAATTTTTTAACGAGTATCTTAAATTTTAAAAATCTCTTCAATTGATCATCCGTAGATATTCCTGCTGCCAAAGCCATATCCTTAAAAGCACGCTCACTCCCGTAACCCGATACATTAATCGACCTTTCATTCTCTATCTCCTGTTCACTAACAACGATCCCGTTTTCATCAGCTGCCTTCATCAGGATTATCTCCGTAACCAGCTCATCCATTGCCGTCTTACCGTATCTCTCCTTTAAACGGGATGATAATTCCCAGGTTGTAATAACTCTATTTCCTACCTGGCCAACCACAATCGCATCCCCCACTTTCTGAACCATGAGAACTATCCCCAATAC
>CAZIPD010000031.1:0-8675 GCA_964541175.1 uncultured Pseudomonadales bacterium | reverse complement strand
TTCTGTACCGGAGATGGAGAGACTAACTGTGTTACTGATTTCAACTCCCTAACCAATTACTGGCAAAGAAATTCAGGGGCTCTCGCTCCCTTCTATCTGACCGACGACGTCCTCACCGGTAGCACTGCCACGGCTTCGGCCATCGTCAAACTCCCCGGTACCACCAACCAAGATGCTTTCTTTAACTTGGGTACTGGAAAAGTTGGCATTGGTATTACCACTCCCAATGATGAACTCGATGTTGTCGGAGAAATTGACACTTCCACTTTCTATAAACTGGAGGACATAAAAATCCTTGATGTTGTAAACACCTCGACCCTCCTCCTCGGCCATTCTGCAGGCAGCTCAATCATAGCCGGTATGACCGACAATACTTTCCTCGGTCAATCCGCCGGATTCTCCGCCAACAATGCCGCCGTCGATAATAGTACCTTTGTCGGCAGTAGCGCAGGATACAACGTAACCTCCGGCACTTGGAACACCGCCGTTGGATATCAAGCCATGTATGGAGGTGCCGCCATTACCGGAAGCTACAATACGGCTCTTGGTACCTGGGCAGGTCAAAACCTCCAAGGAGCTTCTACTGCCAACACTCTCATCGGTGAAGAAGCAGGTAGTAACTTGACGGTTGCAGATCAAAACACCTTCGTTGGTTCGGCAGCCGGTAGAGGTCCCGGGGGCGGAAATACAGGATATTACAATACCGGAATCGGTTACTATTCACTAACCAGTCTCTCAACCGGATCATACAACACGGCTCTTGGTCTTAGCGCAGGTTCAAACATCACCACCGGCGCAAATAATATCCTCGTCGGTGCCGGTGCCGGTACGGACAGTAGCTCCGCATCCAATGGTATCGCCATAGGATATTACGCATCGGCAAGCTCATATTCCATCGCCATTGGGACAGGAGCCACCACCACTGCCTCATATCAGTGGGTCGTCGGTGATGATGGCGCAAATTCTCAAATAACCGACGCATATTTCGGCGAAGGAGTCCAGTCTGCCACTCCCGGGGACATCACCTTCAATGCCACAGGTGGTTCTGGCACTGACATCGTTGGTGCCAACTTCATTCTCGCAGGAGGAAAGGGAACGGGAGCAGGTGACGGAGGTGATCTGATTTTCCAAACATCAAACGTACTAGGATCCGGCACTACGCTTCAAAGTCTTACCGAAAAAATGAGACTTACCGATGAAGGATTTTTGGGGATCGGGGTCACCAATCCAACCGCTTCCCTATCCATTGGCACCGGCAGCCTCTTCACCGTCAACTCCTCGGGAAACCTGACCAAGATCAACAACGTCGCATATTCCTGGCCAGCCAGCCAAGGAGGATCAAACTCTGTCCTTACCAATAACGGCGCAGGAACTCTTTCTTGGGCAGCCCCGGGCAGTGGAACTGGAATCCTCGGGTACTGGCAAAGAACATCTGGTTCTCTCGCTCCAACCAACTTAACTGACTCGATAAACGTCGGCGCTACGGCCACAGCCTCTGCCTATGTTCACTTGGCAGGTACCTCGGGAGAAAACTCATTCGTCAATACCGGTAATTTCGGCATTGGTACGACCACTCCCCTTGCCACACTTGGAGTTACAGGAGATGCCTCCGTTTCCGGAAGTATTTACGTCGGCACATCAATAAGACCGTCGACCCACACTCTCAGTCTCCAATTCAAGTCAGGTGCCAACACCTGGGCAGACGGCATCAGCCTCGTAGAAAATGCTGCCACCGACAAGGTTTATGGACTTGTAAACGGAGCGCTACTTCCTACAACGGAGAACAACGCCTACTATACTCTTGGATCAGGTGCTCTCGCCTGGACGGCCGCATACATAGTTGATGGTATTTACGATGACGCGGGCACACTTACCGTCGATATCGCCAACAATGAACTGGAAAACGGTGCCTGGACCGTCAGAAACAACACTCTAACTGTTTCCAACACCGGTGACACGACTAAAAATATCGTCTTCGACCCAACGGGGACTACCAGTACCATTACCGTCGGTAGTGGCACAGGCAAGATCGACGTCGGCACCGTTGACCCTCCATATTCGATTAACGGTGAAAAATTCTCCACCTACTTCTCCTCAATGATCGGGGTCAAAGAAGAAGTCACCGGCAGCATATCAACATCCGAGTATGTTGATGGAGTCGGTTACCGCAACGTCATCGATATTCTTCACCAACCACAGGGTTCGGACCTCTGGGTATTCTCAAAAACATCCAACCTCAAACTAAATTTGGATAAACTCACTGTTCTACTTACCGCCCAATCCCAAGCCAAGGTCTGGTATGAGATTGATATGAATAAAAACCTCATCTCTCTGTACTCCAGCTCGCCTACCACTATTTCCTACCGCCTAACCTCACCCAGATTCGATTACGAGAAATGGACCACCAAAACTCCCGACCGCAAATCAATAGGTTTCATCCTCAACGATCCCGACACCAACCCTGTGATCGTCGATCTCCCCAGATACACCGCTCTGATCACCAAACAGGCTGACAGCCTTTTCATTCTCAACACCAACGGTAAGGAGAATCGTGAGATCGGAGGATTTGCCAAAGCTCTGATCGCCAATCTTCAAGCCGGTATCGCCCTGGTCCAGGAAATAGTCGTTGATAATATTACAGTCAGACAAAAACTCATTTCCCCTCTTGCCGACATCAGATACCTCGAAACCGTCGACGCCACCGTCTCGGGGACTCTCTATGCCGACAATATCCAAGGTAATACCGTCAACTCTCTAAACGACAAGTTCTCCGTTCTTTCCGGACAATACTCCACCGCCTCAGCCATACTGGCCGATCTCCAAGCCAAATACGCCGACTACAACTCCCTATCAACAGCAACCAACTCCGGGATCTTGAATGTTGCCGATCTGGGTACACCTACAGCCTCCATCCCATCTGATCTGGTCATCAATTCTCTTGCCACTCAAACTCTGATCGCCCAAGATGCTCAGATCAACGGCACTCTTCTGGCCAACTCACTAAACTCCATCGGCGCCGACCTTTACCTCCAACCCGACGGTAATCACACCGTTCACTTACTGGCAAACCTCATGACTCTCCACCCCGACGGCAAAGTAATGATCAATGGCGATCTACTACTCTCCGGCACTCTGTACGCCTCTGCCATCGACACCAAAGAAGCCACCATTTCGGGCAGCCTCGCACTGGGGAGTCCTGCTAATACCAACGCCACACCCGATCGACTCCTCTCTCTTTACAATACCGATGGTAATCTCGTCAGCTCGGTAAACACTCAAGGATCGGCCGACTTCCAACAAGTGGCTACCAACGAACTGATCATCGCCGCCGCCCAAGATCCCACCAACGCTTCCACTTCGGGAACAACCAACTCGAACGCCACTATTGGCACCGCCATTCTCCCTGCCAACCAAACTGAGATCTTCATCCCCTCGACCAAGATGGATAATAATACCCTCGTTTACCTTACTCCGGTATCAAATACTCAAAATCAAGTTCTTTACGTCAAGTCCAAACAAGAAGGAGTTGGCTTTACCGTCGCTATCGCCTCCAACACCCAAGACGACATCCAATTTAACTACTGGCTGGTCAAGACAAAATAAATACTGCTAAACTAAACTATGAATCGTAAAGGTTTCACCCTCGTCGAGATCCTTGTCACCGTCAGTATCCTCCTTGTCCTCGGCGTCACCTTACTAGTAATGCTCAATCCAATGATGCAGATCTTCAAAGGCTATGATACCGTCAGAAAAACGGATTTGGCCAAACTCAAGGCCGCCTTTGAACAATACTACGAAGATCATGGTTGCTACCCCTCGTCAACCGTACTCGACAATTGTGGAGGGTCTGACCTCCAGCCGTATCTGGACAAGATCCCTTGCGACCCCAACACCAACGAACCTTATCTGCTTTACTACTACCCCACCACTTCTTCATGTTCACAAAATTATGTCGTCTACGCCATGTTGTCCAACCTCTTCGATCCCGCCGGTAAAGATATTCCCTACTGCAACAGCTACTATGCGGTCTACAGTCCCGGTGCCAGTGAAACTGTAATTGTCGCCGGTTGTTCCGGACAAAATATTTGTTCTCGACTCTATGGCTGTGTCAGTGGCGCTTGCCAACTCATTGCCGAGGACACCTTCCCCCTGTGTTACCCCAGTTATTGCGAAGACATCACCTGCAGCAATCATTGTGGCGATCCCAGCTACGAATGCGTATTTAACTAGACTATATCGACAATAGTTTGTCCTTCAGCATATCCAATCCCTTACCACTACCGCAAGAAATACTCATTACCGTCACTTTTTTCTTTTTGAAATAGTCCTCTATTTTTTTTACCACTTCCTCATCGAAAAGATCTATCTTGGTGATGACCACCAACTCTTTCTTTCCCGCAAGCTCCGGACTGTACCTCTTCAGCTCCTCTCTGACCGAAATATAATTACTCCAGACGTCCCCTGGCTCAACAGGTTCTACTGACACCAAGTGGATCACTGCCTGAGTTCTTTCGATGTGTCGCAGGAACTGAGTTCCCAGTCCCTTGCCCTCACTCGCCCCCTCGATCAATCCCGGAATGTCGGCGATCACCTTGGACATATTTTTGTGTTTCAAAACACCCAAATTAGGCTCCAGTGTAGTGAAGGCATAAGAAGCGATCTTCGGTCTGGCAGCTGTCAGTGTACTCAACAAAGTAGATTTTCCGGCATTGGGCAATCCCACCAATCCAATATCGGCCAACAGTTTCAACTCCAACTCGGCCTCATACTCTTCTCCGAACTGACCGGCTTCGGCGATCAGTGGTGTCGTTGTCTTTGCACTTTTGAAATGGACATTTCCCTTACCCCCTCTTCCACCCCGAGCGATCAATACTCTCATATCACCCTCATTCATATCGATATCTCTCTCCAAATAACCGACAATTCTCTGTTGAGGGATCAATCTTCCCAGCGTTCCAAGCTTCATCCCCTTTACCCGGATCTCTTTTTCCCTGATCTCATCTATCGGCACTCCCTTCAGCTTGACTAATGTTCCCAAAGGCACCTTGATCACCAAGTCACCACCCTTAGGACCGGCCATTTTCTTACCCAAACCCTTACCACCTTTCTCCGCCTCGTGTTTTTGTCGGTGAGCAAAGTCTCTTAGAGTGTTCAAGTTGGGGTCGACCTCGATCCATACATTTCCACCCTTACCACCGTCACCGCCGTCCGGGCCTCCCTTAGGGACGAACTTCTCTCTCCGAAAAGACACGGCCCCATCGCCACCACGACCCGCTCTGATTAGTAACTTTGCTGTATCCACCATATATGTATATTTTACCCCACTTACAGCCAACCCACCAACTATATCAAAACATCAACCAGTAGATCATCTCCGTGCCTACTTCAGGAACGCCAAGGGGTCACCCAGTCCATTCGTCATTCTGATCTCAAAATGAAGATGCGTGCCCGTAGAACGCCCTGTTGACCCCATCTGTCCGATCACGTTTCCCCTCTTCACCGTTTGTCCGACCACGACCGAGATCTTGGATAAATGAGCATACAGAGTTCTGTAGCCGTTACCGTGATCGATCATGATCCTGTTTCCGTATCCAGAGTTATCCGGCCAACCGGCTACCACTACAGTTCCCGAGTCGGCTGCCATGATCTGTCCACCGGATTGATTGGCGATATCGATTGCCTTATGCCAGGCATAGAATCTCTGGGTTATCCTGCCCGCCGCCGGCCATATCCACGAACCGGTCGCCGATATCACACCCGCACTTGGGGTCATCTGTTGAGCCAAGTTCCCTCTTGGAGCACTAATGATCTCGTCAGGCATCTCACCGTCGGGAACTACTAAGTTCTGCCCAATGGCAATGGCAAATGTTTCATCGTTTGTAAATTCGTTAAAAGGAAAGTCGACGATCGCCTGAGCGGATACGTTGTATCTTTTAGCCACGGAGTAAATAGTTTCACCGCTCTTTACGGTGTGTATCACTCCCTTTACCGGTGGAATATTTATCGTTACCCCCGCTTTCAGTTTCTTTTCTTCCACTCCCTTGTTGAGCCACTTGATGGAGTCCACATCGATTCCGAACTTCTTGGCTATAGACGCCAATGTCTCTCCCTGCTCAACCTTGTACTCGATCACCTCTGCCCTCGGCTTGTCGGATACCTGGGTCATGGTATCTACGGACACCGCATTATCACTATCCAAGCCCAATACCTGAGCCCCGGAAGTCGGAGTGATATCCTGGGCAAAAACAATCCTGTTCCCAAGACCGGAAGATAACATTGCCTGAGTTTGGGAATCATTCACCACAAGAGATGGACCCATGGTTACTCCAAGCACCATCACCGCGATCATTACTCCATTTACGATCAAATGTGAATATTTACCTCTCTGCTGATAAAGTTTCCCGACAAAAAATCCCTTTGCCCCTTCAAACTTGGCAAAACGAGGTGAAAGATAGTTGCGGATGAAATACGAAAAGAGGACACGAACGAACTTAAAATAGTCAATTACCCAATAGTGAATTACTTTTTTGAGGCTACTCATCACTTGCTACCTGAAAGAAGGTAGCGGAAAATATTGTAGCATGACCAAGACCTCAAATCCCGGAAAAATAACCATCATTGCCCTGATCGTCCTGTCGATCTTTTCCTTAAGGACCATCAACCAAGTCCTCAGGTCTAATCTTCAGGACTTCACCTATTACACGGGTGCTGCCGACAATCTACTTTCCGGAAAAGATCCCTATTTTTCCTATCCCACCCAGGTTTACCCTCCTGCCTCCCTCTATCTTTTCATTCCCTTTTCCCTACTTCCACCCCAACTAAGTCGTACTCTTTGGACCTCTCTTTCCCTTATCTCTCTTTTCTTCGCCCTAAAGATATTCTCCGTTAACCTCTATAAAAAGATCCCTCTCGCGCACATCGTACTCATTTTCCTTGCCTCACTCCAAACATTTCCGGTCAAATATGCACTTGCCCAAGGCCAGATAAACTTTCTGGTATTTCTCTGCTTCGCCCTCGTCTTCCATTTTCTCTCCAGAAAGAAAGATTTTTTATCCGGTCTATTCCTGGCGATCGCCGTCTCCCTCAAGGTAAATCCTCTACTTCTCCTACCCTATTTTCTACTCACCAAGAAAACAAAATTACTTCCCGCTTTTTTTATAAGCCTCCTACTATTAAACCTATCCATCCAGCTTTTATTTCCGATTCCTCTGAACAATTCCTTCCTCCGATCGGTTATAAATATGTCGACCAATTACTCGGGTTATTATTACAACACCTCCATCGCCGCCGTCTCGATCCGTCTCTTTGATCAATCAACTGCCATACTTTTTAACCTCGGTTTGACATCCGTTATTTGGCTGATCACCTTTTTTGCCACTCGCTTGACCAAACACGGCCTTCTTCCCTATTCCATCTTTCTGGTCGCTATCCTCCTTACCTCTCCAATTACCTGGCAACACTATCTCTTCTGGTCGATACCTGCCTTCCTCTACCTAATAAAGCTACCAAGACCAAAACTTACCCTCCTTTTTACCCTCCTCAGTTTCATCCTCATCAACTTCAATCTTAAAGCCCCTCAACTGCTCTCAACGACAAACCCGATTTACTCTCACGCCACGCTTGGAACTCTGATCCTTTTCTCAGTCCTTGTCTTTGAAAATCAGAGAATACGGCGTCATCCCCACCATTCCGTATCCAAGGTCTTCCATCATCCTCGCCACTCCTGAGTGTCTTGGCTTCAACCAGTCAAAGTCCAGATCCTCACAGATCACCACTCTAGGCCGATACATATTCCAATCATTCGACTCCAGCACCTCCACGTCCATCCCCTCGGTATCCACGCTCAATAGATCAATCTTCACTCCCTTTGGCAGGTAATCGTCCAAGATCTTCTTCATCCGTAATATTGCCACCGATCTTTTTTCTATTAGCCTTCTCCCTGCCGCCTCATTTTTTTTGGCAGTGTCAAAGTCGAACGTGTTCGCGGCCGGATCACTGAAACGATAATAGTCCGCAGCGCCGTCTTTTCTGCCCACCCCCACTCCCAGCGCTATATCCCTGCTTCTGATTTCTTTGTAAAGTTTCACCAGCTCGGAATTTGGCTCGACAACTAGCCCCCCCCACCCTCTCTTGTAGAAAAAGTATGTATTCGAAAATTGCTTCGGATGGTACGCTCCAATATCAACATAAAAACCCCGACCGTTTCCCAGTTCACTCCAAGCAACGATGTCTTCACCGGCCTGAGAGAAGCTCCTCTTTCCGAACCAATCGTAAAGTGGTGAATTGATCAACTTCTGCTTGAAACCCATATCCTTAGTCTACAATAAAACTGTGCGCTCAATCCATATCAAACTGGTTATCATCATCCTCATCTCTCTCTTCTTTGTGCCCTTGCTCATTTCATATCTGGCTATAAGACCCCTGCTTCCTTTCACCACCTACCTTCTGGGGACGGAAAGACCGACTACATATACCATCCTTCTCCAAAACGACACCGAAATCCGCGCCAATGGCGGCTTCGCCGGGTCCTTTGCCAAACTCACCATTTACTCCCCGGGGTATAAACCGAATATCGACCTTACCTTCCAAGACATCTACGTTCCGAACGGACAACTCGATGGCCATGTCAAGCCACCTGGACCCATCCAAGAAGCCTTTCAGCACGGGACCTGGGA
>CAZIPD010000030.1:0-9109 GCA_964541175.1 uncultured Pseudomonadales bacterium | reverse complement strand
GGGTGAGCAATGACTTGCCCAAACAGCCATTTAAAATGATTGGCGACTAATTCTGGATCGGTAATGTTTACCCAATTAAAAAGTAGCTCGTTCCTTTGCTTAATAGTACTGATATAGTGGGGGTCAAATTTACTGTAGCTAGATTCATGCTCATGTAAGACGTTAGATCCGTTGTCCCAAATGATTTTGTAACCACACTTCCATGCCCTATACCCAATATCTATGTCTTCCCAGTATGCAGGGGCGTAGACCTCATTGAGGCCACCAAGTTTATCCCAGATCTTTTTATTGAATATGGCACTGCCTCCCGATGCCCAAGCGGAGTATCTGGGTTTGGTTTTGTCCTCCCCTCTTTTAAAATTAAGCTTTCCTTCCCATGACACAAGTGGCCACGATGAATTTTTTTCATTGAAGGTGACGGCAAAAACTTTATCATCCTTAAAGTAGTTCATCACCGAGTCGAGGTACTTAGGTTGAGGAGAAACATCGTTATTGATAAGACAGATAAAGTCAGCTGTGGAATGCTTGACTCCGATGTTGACCGATACAGTAAAGCCCTGATTGAGATTGTGACGAAGACATATTACCTGAGGATGTTTTTCTTTCAGCCACTCTTGGGTTCCGTCTACCGATCCATCATCGACAACGATAATTTGATTAATATCCGGTGAATTCTTAATCAGTTGTGGAAGATGCTTTTCCAGTAGGTGTTTCCCATTGTAACTGGGAATGATGATATCTATTTTTGTTTTTGACATACGGGGGTCATTTTCTTTATTTTAAGCCCAAAGGGATATATTATTTCTTTTTCTTGACAGAGGGAGGAAAAATTGCCCAGCCATTTCTGCTCTCGTTCAGGCATGTCATTATCAGTCTCTATGATCAAGAATACCGGAGAGGTCTCGGATGTGGGTTTGGCCTTAGTCCAGAGAAGATCTTGATTGGGAATGTATTCCGGTTGGTTAGGTAAATAGGCCACCTCGGACGGCTGAAATCCGAATCGGCGTGGACCATACCACCAATATAGATAGTGGTAATTGTAGTCGTAGACACTGGGAATGTAGTTGTACGCCTTGAATCCTTGACCACCAGATTCGTTGTAGACCCAATCGAGAGCATTAAGTTCGTTCTGAAGATTACTTGGGTCATTTGAGGTTGCGGAGGCAATTTGATCGTAGTATTCGTTCTGAGCCTTAACTCCCGAATAGACATGGAGGAGTAGAAGAATGACGAGCAGTGGAGTTAGCAGATGATTATCCCAGCTAAGTAAATATTCAAATGCGAGGGCAACTATGGTCACCATGGGAATTGAGAGTCCGAGGACGTACCAACCTTTTAGGTGCTGAGAGAAGAGGAGGTAGAAGGCTGCCGAGAACAAGAGGAAAAAAATGTTAATAAAGAAAAGATCTTTGGTATTATTTGATTTTTTTTGAATTATTGAGAAGATCCCAATAACGAGACTGACTAAGAAAATAACAAGGATCGTTTTTGGGTGGAAGTGGCTTAACTCGGAGATCCTTCTCATCAGCTCCTGGTAGCGTTCAGCCACTCTTTCCAAAAAGGATATTTTTTCTCCGAGAATAGCGGCCTCTCCGGTAAATTCAGCAAAAAGAACCTTTGTCATGATGAACTGATGTCTGATCTCGAAGAGAGCTTGAGGAATCAGAGTTATAAAGAATCCTGCTGAAAGTACAGTCAGGTTTTTAATTCCCGACCTCTTGATCAAGAAATACATGAAGGCAAATGGGAAAAAGAGAATACCAAAAGCAGCTTCTATTTGCATAGCGATACCGGCTAGTAAACCGGTAATCAGCATTTTTCGAATAGTGGGTTTGTGTAAACTAAGGAATAGAGCCCCGAAGAAAAGAGCTGTGAATATCAGCATGGCGTTAGCATTCCAAAAATAGCGATTGGCGTTAAAGCCTACCGGCATAAAGAGGAAAAGGAGAGTTGTGATAAGCGCCAATCTAGGATTCTTTTTTGAAAGAGAGAACCAAAGGAAAATTCCCGACAGTTGATACCAAATGATTTGCCAGATGACAATAAACGAGGGATTGCCTCCACTAATGATAAATGGGGGTAATAGAAAATAGTACCAGGCCGGTCCAAGAAGAACTCCGTTGATGCTGGTTGTGGGCCCGACCAATCTGGGACTTAGAGACACGACCATGTTACGAATATCCACCAAGTCACGTCCTTGATCCATGGTGAAGGGGAAATTATTGCCCCAGATATTCCTTAGCTGTAGGAAGAATGAAACCAACACTCCGAGGAGAACCAAATAGAATGAAATTTTCAGGGTTAGTTTCATTTTCTTTTGGATATATATTTTAATATCAGGTAAAGGAGGACAACAGCTCCAAGCGACGAAAGACTGATGAGAAGTCCTTTTGTATAACTATCTGGAAGATATTTGAAGACGATATGGCTTTCACCTGTTGGCACTACTATCCCCAGCAAAGAGCTGTCCGTCTTGTATATCACTGATTGCCGGTCATTTATCCAAACTTTCCAACCGGGATCATAGCTGTTCGAGAGAACCATGAATCCTTCTGTTTTAGAGGTGACGTCAATCGTCACTAAACCGTCTCCATCATTGATTCCCGTTAGCCTACTGCTGCCAGGAACAAGCTTGATGTCAGGAGCATTTTGCACAACTGCCATTTTTGTCGGGTCAAATGTAGATTCACTGATCTTCACGTATGCTTCATCCTGTGAGGAGACATTAATAAGTTTTGCAGGGAAGAATGCTCTATCTAACACGCTCGGGTTTTCGAAGATAAATACCCTACCGTCTCGATATACTTCTTTGAAGCCAAATTTTTTGACATCAAAAAGGGTTCCGCTTTCACTTTCGTCGGGAAGAGGTATCACGGTCAGAAAATATTTAACATTTAAAGCATCAAGGAATTTCTTATTTACTTTATCAAGCAGTGCATATCTACTGACGGCGTTATGGTAGTCTTTGCCGTTCACTACATGGAAAAAACGACCGTAATCGAGAGAGTAAAGAGGATCGTAACCTTCAATGGATTCAATTCCGTATGCTGACCAGGTATTTGGGGGGAATAGAGCGGTATTTTCTCTGGCGATCCTAAATGGTTTTGGTTGGCGTTGTAGCCACTCAAGAACAGGCGTCTCCGGAAACACCAGTTCCGGTTTCACGAACGTATTGTATTTATTGAAATATCTACCCAGGTCAATGGTGAAAAGGAGGAGAATAAAAAAGATGAGAAGGATCCTGAATTTCTTTAGGAAAGGTAGAGCGGCCAGAAGGGAAAACAGGACTCCGGTGTAGACAACGCTATTCCTCAGGCTGACTGCGCGATGAAGCTGGTCGACAGTAGCTACAGAGAGCAAAATGAAGAGAATAGATATGAGAATGAAGGCGGCAAGAGGTATTAGTTTGGATTTCTTATCAGACAGCTTTTCCAGCGAAAATGCGGCTAATGCTCCTCCAGAAAATCCAGTGATGAAGAACAAGCGGCTGGCTGACGAGTAAGTCAGTAGTGGTAAAGGAAGGCTAAATATCAATCTGCTGACGGGGTTATCAAAAACCAATAACAGAGAGGAGGCAAATATGAAGAGGAAAAAGATGATCGCCGGCGTTAGGGAGCCGGTAAATATTAGATAGGCGATGAGGGGTAATGTGAGTGCGCCAAGATAACCGGAATATTCATGATATGAATTGGGGCTGAAATGGTTGCCTCGTGCTGGGTTACCGAATATGTCCGCCGCCATTAGTCTCACCGATTCTTTTATGGGACTTAATCCGTAATTGAACGAAGCAGCATAATTTTCTTCGCCTCTTATTGAGCGTTTATAAAAATCACTTGTAGGTAATAGTTGAACCGCTCCCATCAAGATACCTAATATCAGAGACATCAGTGACAGATAAATTGATTTCTTTTGAACAGAATTGTTTTTGTATATAAAAAACATATATACCGGAATAATGGCAAAGGTATATGTAAGTAATTGCACATGACCCGCAAAAACCAATAGAACCGTGAATATGGAGACGAGGGTATATTGATGAGGCTTCCCTTCGGTCAATGATTTTCCGAGGAAGTGGAGAAGAAGAGGTAGAGTGGCGGCAGCCCAAACGGCTGTGCCAAATTCAGCCCAAGTGGTCATTGGACCGGAAAAGGCAAAAATCAAAGCACCAATTATCTTGGCAGGTTTATTCTTTATGAAATTCCCGAGGAATACATACATAGAAATAAGGGCGGTAACAGAAGATAGAAATATATACAAACTCCAGCCATGGGTGGGAAGAAATAACAATATGTTGGCGGGGTTGAATACCGTTGAGTGGAAAGTAGCCATAAGTGGAGTTCCGGATAGTGAGTATTTATTCCAAAGTGGAATTACCCCCTGAGAATACATGTCAACCATGATCTTCTTCCAGACAAAGAAGGTTGAAAATGCATCTGAAGTAAGAGCGTTTTTAACAGGGACACCAACCGTGTAACCCCACTTGTAATCCAGCCACGGGAAATAGGCGCCTACCAAGGTGTCGGCAGGAAGTGGGACCTTGCCAAGAAAAACAAATTCATAATAGATCAGAGAACAAATCAAAATTATCAGTCCTAAAGGCCAGAGTTTTTTGAGAATTTTCATGAAATTATTGTTGTGATGTTATCTATGAAATTTTTCTGAGAATAAATTTTTGCTCTTTCCTTTACCGATTGAGAGTATTCACTAATCTTGTTATCTTCAATTATTGAAAGAGTGGTCTCAGACATATCTTCCGGGGAGGTGACCAGAAGGGCGGGAATTGTTGATAGGATCTCCTTTTGTCCACCCTTGGCGATGACTACGGGAACACATCCGGCAGACATCGCCTCGACTGTGGTAATGCCAAAGTGCTCCACTTTTTCCGGTTCTTTAACCTCGTCGACGTCGTATCCGGCCGCATGCCAGAAGAAGGTGGCTTTGGCATATAGTTTTTTCAAATCATCAAAATCGGGATTGGGAACTATCTCGACACTAAGTCCTTTAGATTTTTGTTTTAAATCGTTTAATATTTCTCCGTCACCTTTGTGTCCTCCAGCCAATACAAGACGGAACCCTTTTACCTTGGAGGAGAATTCCCTGAAGGCTTCAACAAGAATATCTTGGCGCTTGGAGTGTGAAGGAGAACCAAACCTGGCTACCGACAGAATAAGTTTTTCTTTTTTACCAGGTTTAAACTCTTCAGTATCAATCGGAGGATAGAGGACAACTCCTTTTGACTGAGGGAGTGATCTCTCAATTACATTCCTGGTAAATTCGGAGTTGTAGATCAACCTGTGAATAAAGCCAAGTTTAAGAGAGTTGGTCATCGGATTGCCTCCCAGTTTGGTGAATGGAACTTGGAAGTGAACCAGGTTATTCTTTCCGAAAAGGAAGGGTAGGCTGCCATCGCTAATCCAAAAAATGAGATCAAATTGATGGGTAAATTTGAATCTACTCATTAATGATGATCTTGATGAGCAACTGTTGTAGAGCTGGGGGCTGATGCTCAAACCAGATAGATCCAGTCCAAAACGTTTTTGAGCGTCCGACAGAACTTGATCATTATTCCAGGCAATCGTAACTTCGTGTCCAAGTCCTTTTAGACCAAGAGCGAAGGATAGAAAATATCTTTCTCCCCCACCAAGCGTGTCTAGATACGGGTCGAAGAGTAGAGCTTTTTTCATTTTGTTTTGCTCCACTCCTCGATAATTTGTTGATCAATCTTTTTGTAGGTTTCCTTCAGCGAAGGTTTCCTCTGGAGTTCCCAAAGACGTTCGTAGGAAATGAATTTAGAGAACATTTGATAGATGACCTCTATCCATCCCTCGACACCATCTCTCCATAAGCCTTGGCGGATAAAGCGATGGAAAAATTCGGTAAACATAATTCTAAGGAATCGCCATCCTGCCATTTGAGGATGTCCTGCGTTTAGCATCATCTCGGCTTCTATCAATGACCATTTCATTGTGGAGGTGACTTTCTCGTCAATATTCTTGTGGGAGAGATGAACCATTTGTTCTTTCAGCTTGCCAACTTTACCGGCAATGCTTGGCTGTTCGTGTACCCTCCCTTCCCATCGCTTTAAGGCGGATTTCTTTATGAGTCTTAAGACGCGGGAGTCGGGCCAATGCTCAAGGTGTTTACCCAAAAAGACTTCGAAGCGGCTGATGGTGTAGGCCTCAAAGTTGGGGTTTTCAATTGTTTGAAGGATCTCTTTGGCAAGCTTGACCGTAATTCTCTCATCAGAGTCAAGGTAAAGGAGCCATTCTCCTCTGGCTGCCTGCGCTCCGTCATTGCGCCATTGGGCAAAATTATATCCAGGGCTTTTGACGATTCTGGCTCCATGCTTTATGGAAATGGTCACCGTTTTGTCCGTAGATCCCGTATCGGTATCAACGACAATTATTTCATCGGCAAATTTCGATGATTCCAGTGCGGGGACTATTTCTTGTTCGACGTTATGAGCGAGGATAATAACTGAGAGTTTTGGCATAGAATATAGATATATTTGAATTGTAACTCATGAAGTTCATACACAGGCACTTAGGATTGATTTTGTTGGTCGGTATATCGATTTTTTTGATGCTTTATAGGCTTGATAATACACAGCTGGCTCCTTGGGACGAGGCGTGGTATGCCACTATCGCAAGAAACATTTTCCGCAGTGGTGACATTTTTAATCTTTCATATAACGGTAAGGTCTTTTGGGATCACCCACCACTGGCTTTTGCTTTGATGAGTCTTAGCTATGCGTTATTTGGTGTAAGTGAGCTCACTTCACGATTGCCAGAGGCAGTAGCCGGAGTATTGGCGGTAGCTCTAACGTATTTGACCGCAAAGAAGATGTCGGGGGACAAAAGGATCGGAACCATTGCAGGACTAATATTATTGTCTTCGAGATGGTTTTTGATGCGCTCCAGAACCGCTAACCTTGAAGCATTACTTTTACTATCACAGCTAGGAATATTTTATTTTTCCGTTACAGCTAAAAAATACAGAGACCTGACACCTCTTTGGGTCGTCTTTGGTTTGTCGTTGATGATCAAGTCCGTCATTTCTATAACCTTGTTTCCATTGGTGGCCGTGGCCACCCTTTTGGTCATAAGAAAAGAGAAAAAGATAAAGTTAGGTTTTGTTATTCCTTTCGCGATATTGGCTTTTCCATGGTACTTGGTAAATTATCTTCATTACGGCTGGCCTTTTTTACAGAGGAATATATTTGAAACGGCTTTGAGGAGCAAGGGTGGTTTTAAAACTGGTATTAAGGAGCTAACCCAGACACTTTTGTACTATAGATCTTCAGTCCACAAATGGTACTGGCCATCAATTTTTTCTTCACTTTGGGGAATTATAAGAATTGGTGATGTTAACTACCGATGGTTACTGATGTACTTAGCCGTAACCACAATACCCTATTTCGCCTCCCCCAGAACAGAAATCTGGCACCTTTTGCCAATGCTGCCGGCTGCCGCATTATTGTCAGGATATTCCATTAAATCAATTAGCGAAATAGTTCCAATAAAGATACGAGAATGGTTTTTGTGGTCAAGTTTAGTTTTCGTGATCGCCATTTCAGGTTCATCGCTAAAATCATATTGGCCTTCTCTTTATCACGATTACTCGGGAGCGTTTGAAGCGCAGCTGGCTTTGTCGTCTAAAGGTTATTCCTATCCTTTATATCTTCAGGATACGACCTACGTTCCTACGGTTGTATTTTACGCGGATGCTCCGGTAAATTTGATCTGGGATGATAAGAACCTGGTGAATACGCTTAAGCGACCTTTTCAGATCATAACCAGAGAGCACATGCTTCTTGACGCTAAAGACTTTATGGTTGCGGACAAAGCGGGAGATACCGTGCTGGCAATTTTTGAGTAACTTATTTCAAGAAACTTCCCTTACCCAACCGACCAAAGAGAAAATCCTGGATGGCGAGTTTTTGAGTTTTCGTTCCAGAGAAAAGTTTTTTGAAAGCTTCCCTCAGGAGAGCAAGCTTTGTTCTGGGACGGGCGTAAAGCATGCCAAGTAATAATCTATTCCTGGTTATAAAATAGTCGTTTAAATCTGAGCCAATTCCGGAGCTTTGTGCTACCTTGTGCCATATCTTGATGGATGGATCTATAACAGTCCTGAACCCTGCTCTTCTTGCTCTAATGTTGAAATCAGTGTCCTCGTGATAAAGACAAAATCTCTCATCCAGTAGACCGATGCTCTTAAAGACTTCTGCGCGGGAGATAAGCAGACAACCGGTGACAAAGTCAGTATCCACTACCTTACTGTACTGTCCTGTATCGACCTCGTTAACACCAACATGACTACCTAAGACGTTATCCCAGTCAAGTTTCCCTCCGGCATACCAGATGACCTTACCCCTTTCTTGAGGCTTGTATTTATTCTCAAACTCAAAGCCTTTTGCGAAGTAAATCAAACCACCGACAACTCCAATCTCGGGAGATGACACTGGAGAATTATTTATTTTTTCTACCAGATCCGGTGGAGCCTGAGTGTCATTGTTAATGAGACAAATAATATCGGCATTATCAGATAGGGCTTTCTTTATCCCCAAATTATTTCCTGCCGCAAAGCCGATGTTTCCCGTCGGACTGTCAATATAGGTTACTTGATCGTATTTTTTTACCTTTTCTTCGAAATCCTTTGATCTGGAGTTGTCGACAACGTAGATGAGAATATGGACATCCTTGACAGTTTTGTTTTTGGAAAGATCATCAATCAACGATAGTGAATCTTGGTCGGAATGGAAGTTGACTATTACAAAGGCCAGTTTCATCGAGTTAACTTTCTTTTAAGCTTGAGGAGGAATCTCTTTAATTTTGATTCTTCGGCTTGGATCTTAGTGCTTAAAAACCAATACTGAAGTTCTTTTAGTTTTTCTACAAAGGCTTTTTGCCAAACCGGTGTCAACTGAGGACCGGCGATGGGCTTGTAGTCGTTATCTTGCCAGAGCCTGAGATAGATGAGGAGAATGGAGAAAGACTGAAGAAAAGCCAGAACCAGTCCATGGAGACCATCCCTAAACCCTTCTCCAGCAAAAAATCGACTGAGGAATTCCGAGGCGGGTTTAGTAATTAGATCGGCCGGATCGAACTTG
>CAZIPD010000029.1:0-9461 GCA_964541175.1 uncultured Pseudomonadales bacterium | reverse complement strand
GGTATGTCGATCTTCAAGCTCCCCATCGATGGCGTAGAAGGTTACAACGGACCCACTCCCTCCATCTTCAACGATTTCTCCGCCTATCAAGCTCGCAAACACGCCCTCCCTTTCATCGCCGGTTCCGACTCTCATGAAAAATGGTCGATCGGTAGCGGCAAGGTTTTCTTTCCCAAAACCGTTACCACGGTCAAGAAAGCCCTGGACTGCCTCAAGATCGGAGAATTCTCCCTTTCCTTCAATAATTCCTCGCACGGCATGTCCATACTGGCTCATACTCTGGACTTCATAGATAACCTTCTCCACGACTACAAACCACACGAAAACCCCGTTCCCAATCTATCTGAAGCGGAGAGTACAGGGGTCGAACCTGTTAGGGATTGCTCCCACTAGTTTTCAAGACTAGCGCATTACCGTCCTGCCCACTCTCCAAGCCTGTATATTTTACCATTTTTGAGCCTGTCAATGAGCCAGTGTCAGTCCCCAGACCGTTCCTGCCCCCGCTCTCTTCAAAGCGGCCCCCGCCTCAAGCATGCTGAATCCGCTGGTAAATACGTCGTCAATCAACAATATGTTCCTCCCTCCAAGGTTCTTGATAGCCTCAAAAGCCCCTTTCATATTGCTCTCCCTCTCCTCTCTATTCCTCAAACTTGCCTGCTGCTTGGTATTTATCTTCCTCACCAGATACTTCTCTACCCCAACGGACATTCCCTCACCCACCTTGTCGGCTATTAGTTCTGCCTGATTGAACCCTCTCCAATTTTCTCTATAAAAATGGAGAGGAATAGGCACGATCGCATCAAAACGTATTCCACTCTCAAAGCTGAACCCCTTCAGCATCAATGGCACTATTTCCCTGTTAAATCCAAACTTCAGCTCATCTATAGCCTTTCTTACCTTCTCATCCTCATAAGCATACAGACAAATGAGCCCATCCGGCCTCTCTGCCCTCCGACATATTTTGTGGGTCCACCCATAATCCGACAACCCTCCACACCCGGGACATATCTGATCGGCTATCTCCAACTCTCCAAAGCATCTCTCGCACAAAAAGCTTCCTTCCCTCCCGCACCCCACGCACAACCGAGGATACACAAAGTCCATTATTCTGCTCGTCCAATCCATCATTTAATTAAAGCAGAAAATTTGCTATTTAGCCTCGAATATGATATATTACAGGTTGCTCCATCGAGCTCAATTGGGGACGCCAGGAATCGATGGTTTGGTACTTTAATAGCCGCAAGCTCCCGTTGGCAATACGGGGTAAAACAGGCCAAAAAACTAACTGTCAATAAAGAAGACGGAATAGTCGCCCAAGGCGTTGGACTCCTCAAGGGTCTGACCGCAAAAGCGGCTCCTGCTTACGCTTTCGCTTAATTTAAGCTAAGCCTAACAGCATCTATGGGAACAATGTGTCTCGGGTTCTCTCATAGGTGTGTAAACACCGAGGCTGAACGCTCGATCTCTGATTTAGGGATCGAGACTAACTTATTCTAAATCAACCCTGCTTCGTTCTTGTTTGTGAGGAGGATCAGGGAATAATCACAAACTACGCTTGTAGATACTATTATCGCTTCCAGATCAGACGAGGGTTCAACTCCCTCCGTCTCCACCATAAAAAAGTCCACCTTTCCGGTGGATTTTTAGGTTCCTGGGCACAAAAAATCCCTCACTAGGAAGGACCATAAATTTAGGCACAAAACCATCGAAGGTAAACCCTTCTCCGTTCTTAAAAAGCTTATTTCCTCAAGCTTCTAAAAAAGTTAATTTTCTCTGTTAACCCCACCCCCATCATCTGTTCCTTAGCCGAGATCATAACAACAGAAGCTAAAAATAAGTCAAACTCTCCGTCATCCATCGCTTGAACCTTACTCTTCAGTCCTTTCTGCCACTTCTCTTCGGGCATTTCGGCGGCAAATTCACCACCCCAGGAATAGCTGGCTACACAGGCAGGCATAACCTTACTCCAAAATAGGTCCATATTGGGCCCTCCTTTTATCGACTGATTTTTAATCTCCTAGCCAATCCGATTTCCGTCTCTCGCTTCTTTATCAACTCTCTCTTTTCGTACTTCTTCTTCCCTCTCACCAGTGCTATCTGAAGCTTAATGAGACTACCCTTATTATACAGCCTCACGGGTACACAAGTCAAACCTGAAGAATTCATTTTCGTGCCTAGAGTCTTGATCTCCTCCTTATGAAGTAGCAGTTTCCTGCTACGCAATGGGTCGACCTCCTCGGCACTGTCAAATTTGTACCTCTGGATGTTCATTCCGATTACAAAAGCCCCATCCTCCTTAAAGACCACTCTTGAGCCTGTCAGGTTCGCCCCACCGCCCCTCACACTCTTCACCTCTGCCCCTGTCAGCTCAATACCGGCCTCAAAAGACTCAACGATCTCATAATCGAATTTGGCTTTTCTGTTCTCCGCAAGCATGAGCTTATTCTAACTTACTTCACCTCTGCCATCATCCCCTTAACCAAGACCCACAGCTTCCCTTCACCGTCAAACTCGATATCCGCAGCCTCCGTAAACTGATCCGACAACCACTGTGAAATAAAACTCCCGTCTTCTTTTTTGAACAACACCACCCAGCCATGCGTCTTGTCCAATACCGCCCCTCGCTCACCGTCCTGTTCAACCGCCACCCTGGAAAATACCGCTCCGGTTGGTGCTCCATTCAAAGTGAAGTTCTCCTTTACCCCTCTTCTGAATCTTTCCACCTTTCCCAGCTCACCGACCAACCATACGTCCCCGTCTATCGCCATGTCACTAGGTGTACTTATCTCTATCGTTTCTCCCTGTTTCAACCATCTGACCCTCTCTCCGATAGTCTCTCCGGAGATCACGTATTTATATATCTCCCGATTTCCCCTATCCAGTAAATACAAGTTGCTCCCGAATATTCCCAGCGCGACAGGGTCATTTACCGCCGAATCGAAATTTGTCATTTTTACGTCCGTTCCCACGCTCCCCACTCCCTGATTTCCCAATACAAAGCCCGTTTTCCCGTATGCCACCACATCGATCCATCCCATACCCTCACCCTTCCCGGCAATGATCTTTATTTCTTTCTGTGAGGTCTCCACTCTTGCCACTATCCCCAATACTCCGTCAACGACCAAAAAGTTACTATCCTTGTCCCACACGAATTTACTTCCCGCAAAACCCGGCCTGACCAGATCGAAGTTGATCTGATTTACCAGATCGCTCTGTTTCTCTCCCGAAGTTTTCTGCCAACTCTGACCCAGTTTTGTCTCCAACTCCGCCAGTCTATCTTTATATTTTGTATTCACGAAGCCTCCCTTTCCCGCCTCGAACGCACTTCTTGCTTCTTCAAGTAATTTTTTTGATCCCACCATATTGATCGCCAAAGACTCGGCTTCCAAACGTTTCTTCTCAATAGGCTCCGAAAAGGCGATCCATTTTGCCTCCTCCCTGTCCGATCGTATCTTTACCGAACCCATCACCACACTTGTTAAAAGTAAGATCAAGAACAACAGACCAAGACCCACGGCCATCTTTTTCTTTCCTACGTCTCTCCTGCCCACCACCACTCCGCTCCGTGAACTGATCCGTCTCCACCAATTAACTACTCTGTCTTTTGGTTTCACCGGCCCGACCAATCTGTCCGAGACCATTTCCGTCTCCACCATGCTCTCACTCTGGTCTTCAATATTCTCATTTCGCCAACTTTGTACTTCAATAGGCTTGTATATCGACTCTTCGGTTGTTTCTTGGTGCTGATCATCCAATATTTCTGCCAACTCTGATCCCCCAAATCTCAATACCAATCCTGCCGCTGCCGTGTGATCTCTTATAAGTTTCCCCACCACTCCGTCTACTCTTTCTTCCTCATCCGTCTCCTTGTCTTCAAGATCCTTCAAGTGATCTCCCAACCCTCCCGCCCAAATTACCATCTCGTCTCCTGTCTTTATGTCCCCTGTGATCACCTTTCCTTCCCCCGCTCCTCCGATCACCTCCACCCTATTCCCTTCTCTTTGAATTACGATTCCGCTTTCTCCTGATCTCACCATTCTGATCTTTCTTTTTCCTCCTTCAATGCTCATCCAGACCCATACCGAGTCCATCCCCGCAAATTTTCCTGAAAATTTCGTCCAAAAGCCACCAAGGTCCCCACCTTTTTCCACCCCATTGTAATACTCGTCGACCCAAACCATCATCTCCGACTCTTTTTCTTGATCGCTTTCTCCTTTGGAAAATACAGCACCGAACAATGCTCCTCTCAAAACCTCTTCTTCATCCTCAAAAGGCATTCGAGCATAGACCTGACCCCATCCGTTTGATCCTGTCTCATTTACCACTCTCAAAAACCTTAAGGCCAAACCTTTATTCATTACGGGCAGTATTAAATACTATTTCTATGCTATCACTACTATCATAGTTAGGATAAGGGTCATCACAAAAAACACCCAAACGACCACCTTCAGGGTGTTTCCCATCGGTAAGCTGACCACCCTATTCATCAATGAGGATTGTCTGACCATTATCACGGAAAGAACCAATAGCAGAGCCATCAGCGTCTTCACCATTAGTCCTACTATCATACTCAGGCTCAGGTCGATCTCAACTCCTGGAAATATCTCCATATTTATCTAGTCCTCCCTTCATATTCTTCTTTTTCTTCTTGTTCCATCAGCTCCGATATTATTCTTACCACTTCGTTAGGATTGCTCACCGCCGCGAATGTGAACGGTGACGCTTCACCATGCTTTCCGAATACCTCATCTGACCTTTGTTCGGAGGCGGTCTGGATGACTACATCCCCAAAATTGAAAAAGCTGGACAATATCCCCTTCTGAGAATAGTTAACATCTTCCACCTTCCTGATCTGTGTCACATTTATATTCTTGTACAACAATCCGAAAAAATCTACGTCGATCAATCTCTCGTCCGTCACGATGTACACGTTATAAAACCAAAGTAAGAAATTCATGATCCCGTAAAAGGATAGCGCCAAGTACCATAAGACCGTCATCGA
Organism: uncultured Pseudomonadales bacterium; assembly: GCA_964541175.1. Taxonomy (GTDB): domain Bacteria; phylum Patescibacteriota; class Microgenomatia; order UBA1400; family MFAQ01; genus CAIQPO01. The sequence goes on along the minus strand of CAZIPD010000029.1, from coordinate 4,459 downwards.
AAAAAGTACATTCTCGTTTACGTCGGCGACCAGGGGGAACTCATTCCAAAAGAAAGGCACAAAAAACGCAAAACAGATCAGCGCTATCCACCCAAGGTTGGTTATGATGTGTTTTCTTCCTAAGACGATTGTTTTTTCTCCGTCATTCTGCGACTCGAACTTCACATCTGGAGCCACGATCAAAGAGCCCCAATAATTCTTGTATCTTCCTGAAGCCATCAGTTTATGCACCTCCACCAAGCCATCCTCATGTTTCTTCGCTCGTGCATCAAAAATCTCTGGCATACCTAATTGTACCAAAAACCCATCTTACTTCTTCTCAATATTGAACAGGCCGCTCTTCAATGAAATTCTTGCCGGCGCCCTCAAGTTAAATGTCTTTTTAAAATCGGCTCCACTCAACTCCACACTCCCCTTGTCGGTAGCAAACTTCACCATCGATGTATATCCTCCGTCTGAATAACTTACCGTCACTCCGGTCACCTGGGAATATCCTCCACCCATACTTGCTGCCTTACTTTTCAGATCCGACAATGAATATGGGTTTCCTCCCCAACAACTGCCGATAGGTGAAACCCTGTCGTCTCCACTTCCTTTCAGTACTACCCACGCGTTCAATATGTCTGCCATCTCCTCCGCAGTCAACCAAGGATGATTTCTTCCACAGGTGTCTCCGCTCGACCCCTTATACCAAGCCTTATAAAACCACGGGCTTCCGGCGATCTTCTCGTATGCCTGACCGGTCCATCCTCCTCTACCGGCTGCCGTATCCCACAAAGACGGCGTTGTATATCCACTGTAATTGTCGGTGTATGACTCTTGGTACCCTCCTGATGTCGACGCATACCAGGCCTTGAATGGTTTACCGTTCGCCCAAAGTACCATTCCTCGGGTCGCCTCCACCGCCTCGTTCCACTTCCCCCCTTTATCGGCATTCTTGTACACCTGACAAGCCTGAGTCGTACAGATCGCTCCTCCTCTCCCCTCATCCGTCCAAGCCAAAGCATATGACCTGGCTGCTATTGCCTGAGCTTTCAGCGCTTCAAACCCACCGTTATCACCCCAAGAATTTGGCACCTCGTAAATTCTCTTCATGTAAGTTTCAATTGACATTGATCCATATCCCTGAACACCGATCGTCTTGTCCGTCGGATAGTCTCTTCTGATCTCTACTCCACCATAGTAAGCTCTCAAAATTTCCTCATAATTCTGTCCGCTCTTTGCTCTTCCGTATGCCCCATACTGACTCATCCCTTTAAAATGAGGTGCTCCGAATGAAAATGCCGCGAACGCCGGCGAAAATCCTGGGTTGTAATCTGGCCTTGAATTGGGATCGTCTGCCAAAGGTACGTCACCGACCGTCGTCTGAAAGGTTCCCTGCTTCTCCGCCAAGATTGCCTGTTGTCTGGCGGTCAGCTGAGCGATTTTCCCTGTTAGATCTGTTTGGTAAGCTTTTGCCTTTTTTACCTCACCCTGGAAAAAGGCGTTTTGTTTATCCAGATCTGCTTGTAAGCTGGTCAACTTGATTTTGTTTTGTTCCAGTTTTTTCTTGTCTGCCTCCAATCTACCGATCTCGGAAACCAAATTGACGATTATTTGTTTATCCCTATCACTACTCTCTTGTCTGTAAACCAACTCTCTCCTCGCCGCTCCCAATTGTTCATATCGCAATAATCCCACCCATAAAGGTTCTGCTCTCAGCCTCTTGTACATCTCCCTGGTCTTTACCGCCATCACCGTGTAAGAAGCGGATACTTGTTCACTTCTCTCTTTCACATCCTCTTCAAGCAACTTCATGTTTCTTACCGCGGCATTTATCTGTTTCTGTATCGAAGCGATCCTTGACGAAAGTTTATCGATCTCATCCTCCAACGGCCTGGTTGCTGCTCTGCTCATGTCCAACGACTTCGTCAATTCCTCTATTTGCCTACCCAAACATTCAGTGTTGTTGCCACAATCCTCCTGAGCCCACACCACCACAGGGACCAGTATTATCGCCAAAAGTAGAAAGGTTATTAACTTAAACCTCATCACTAATAGTGTACCAATAAACAGAATTCCGCTCACCGCATGATAAAATTACTATGTTCATGCGAAGACTATTTACTATACTTTTCGCCCTGGCGCTGCTCTTTGCCGGTGGCACAGTTTACGCAGAAGGTCCATCCGGGCCAATTCGTGGCACCTGTGGAGAGTTCGAGGTACAAACTGCGCTTGGCTGTATTTCCACCAATATCGGTTCCGGCGGACTGATAAGCTCCATCCTTAGGCTCTCTGTTGGTTTGGGAGGTGGCGTTGCCCTTATTCTCATGCTCTACGGCACCTTCATCATCACTACCTCGGCCGGTATCCCCGACAAACTAAAGGCCGGTAAAGAGATCATTACATCTGCTATCATCGGTCTCATCTTCATCATTCTATCCATCGTCCTTATGGAGCTCATTGGTGTTAGCATTTTAGGCATACCTGGGCTCTAATAAACAATATGAATATCATCTCACTCCTCATCCCCCAAGCCCACGCCGGCATCATGGATGTCATCAGAGAGGGTCAGCCTGATGAATTCCTCATCAAACCGGGTGGCACCATCGCCAACATCTTTACCGGGGGTGGCATCAACCTCATTACTCTCGGCTTCGTCCTCATCGGCTTTCTGTTCATGTGGAACATCATTACCGCAGGCTGGGACTACATGATGTCTTCTGGAGACCCCAAAAAAGTCTCCTCTGCCACCAGCAGATTCCTCAATGGCTTCCTGGGCATAGCCGTTGCCTTCTTTGCTTTCATTATCGTCAACATTATTACCAATATGATAGGTCTTGGTAGTCTACTCTAAGATATAAACTCTGTATGACTCCTCCCTTAAATCATATTGCGATCATGATGGATGGCAACCGCCGCTGGGCAAGGGCAAAAGGCCTTGACCCGGTCAAGGGACATGAATATGCCGCCAACCACACCATCGAGCCTCTGATAGAAAAGTGTGTTGAACTAAAGATCCCCTATATCACTTTTTGGGCCTTCTCGACGGAGAACTGGAAAAGGGATGAAAAAGAAGTTAAGGGAATTCTTGATATTTTCCGGGTCGCCTTTGGTACTCTGGCCCTCCGTTTTATAAGCCGTGGCGCAAAACTGAAACTTCTGGGAGACATGAGCCGTTTCCCCGAAGACATCGCCAAAAAATCATTTGACATGATATCAAAGTCTTCCAAGAACGACAAAATTACCGTATCTTTTGCTCTAAACTACGGCGGCCGTGATGAGATCACCCGCGCCATAAAAAAAATTGTCATTGAAAAAATTCCGGCCGAAGACATTAACGAAACGGTAATTTCCGATCATCTCGACACTGCTGGAATGCCCGATCCTGATCTCGTCATCCGTACCGGTGGAGAACAACGCCTTTCCGGGTATCTCCCCTGGCAATCTGTCTACTCGGAACTATACTTTACGCCGGTTTTCTTCCCCGACTTCACTCCTGAGGAGCTCCAAAAAGCTCTTGACCACTTCGCCGTCAGGGACCGTCGTTTCGGTGGTGACAGCACCAAAAATCTCAAATAACATCTCATCGATTATCTCCGATTTAAAACCTCTCTTCTCCAATCTGGAGCGGACTTCATTCATGTCGTTTGACAGCGGTATCTCCCCTCCGGGGAATCTCAGTGTGGACGGCACCCCCTCCTCACTCACGGTCTGAGTTCTAAATCCTATTCTTGTTGGAGACATTCTCCATATTTTTGGAACTTCCATGGGTATATTGAACCTCCCCAAGCCTTCCAAATCCTCTCATCTTCTAAACCTCCCGGTCCACCATATACTCTGCCACCCCTTCGATAAAGTCCACCGCCTCATCATTAAGACCAAGACTCCTAAGTTTCTTCGCTTCCTCGACCGCCTCCATGGCAAACTTCTTCGCCACACTTACCGAATGATCGTACGATCCACTCTCCATAATTGCCTTCTTTGCTCCGGCTATTTCCTCCTCACTTGCCTCCCTGTTTCCCCATGCCTTACGGATAGATTCTCTTTGCTCTTCGGTTCCCGTCTCGAGAGCCTTGATGATCAACAGAGTGCTCTTCCCTTGGATCAGATCGGAATTCGCGGACTTTCCTGTCTTCTCCTCATCTCCGAACAACCCCAAAATATCGTCTTGAAGTTGGAAAGCCAATCCCCCTTTCATCGAATACTCATGAAGAATATCCGTCACCTCCTCTCCCATCCCTCCTAATATAGCTCCGATAAACAACGGGTTCTCATAGGTGTAGATCGCCGTCTTCGCTTTATGTAAACTTAAAACTTTCTCCTCCGTCAGATCACCGCTCTTTGGCAGAGAACAGTCATATGCCTGACCGTAAGCTGTATTGGTTATTCCTCTTAAAAATTGTTTCATTGCCCTTCTGACTTTTTCCTCCCCAATTCCACAATCGATCAACAACTCGAATCCTAAACAAAGTACCGC
>CAZIPD010000028.1:0-10396 GCA_964541175.1 uncultured Pseudomonadales bacterium | reverse complement strand
CTCATGAGGATTCTTATTGTGGAAGACGAGCACCGTCTTTCAAACATCATCAAAAAAGGCCTAGGTGAAGACGGATTTGCCGTCGACCAGGCTTTTGATGGGGAAGAAGGACTCTACCTTGCCGAATCGGAGGAGTACAACCTTGTCCTATTGGACCTAATGCTCCCCAAGCTGGATGGCTTGGAACTCTGTCGCCGATTAAGGGCAAAAAACAACAAAACTCCAATTCTCATTCTCACGGCCAAATCAACTACAGAAGATAAGATTGCTGGTCTGGATAGTGGAGCCGATGACTATCTCACCAAGCCGTTTTCTTTTCTGGAACTCAGATCACGTATTCATGCCTTGATCAGAAGATCTCATCAGGAAACATCCCCGGTTCTCAAAGTCTCTGATCTGGAACTTGACCCACTCAAGCATCTGGTAAAAAGAAATAACAATAAGGTGAGCCTTACACCAAAAGAGTTCGCCATCCTCGAATTCCTCCTTCGCCATAAAGGAGAAGTGGTCAGTCGTACCGCGATCATCGAACACGTTTGGGACTACAACTTTGATGGATTATCTAACGTTGTTGATGTCTTTGTTGTTTCATTAAGGAAAAAGGTTAACTCAGGTCACAAAACCAAGTTAATTGAAACTATCCATGGAGTTGGGTATAGAGTTGATGACTAACATGAATACCAAAAGCATAAAATTTAGGCTCCTTCTCTGGTTTTGTGCCATTTCTATCTTCGGCCTGGTCGTCACTTCAATAAGCTTTTACCTCGTTACCCGCAGTATTATTTACCAACAAGTTGACAGAGAACTTAATTCACACGCAGAAAAATTGGCTGAAATAGTTACTAGACAAGGAATAGACATTCATGATGCCCTTCTCAGGCAACAACTATATACAGAATTCAGCAACATTCCCGGTATGGTAGTAATTCTGTTGGACAACGAAGGTAATCTGATTCGCAGCTCTCTCAATACCAGCGACCAAATAGAAAATATTTCCGATCTTCACTCAAGGGTTGTATCCAAAGGAACAATTTATGAAAATTTACCTCTTGGGGAAACACCGATGAGATTTATTGGTAAACCTATCTTTATGGACGAAATTTTAGCAGGGGTAGTTCTTGTTGCCCACCCAATCGATGCCATTCAAAAATCGATTACTTCTCTAATCGGTACCTTGCTGATCATATTTCCTCTCATCATCATCCCTGTACTTTTAGTAGGAAGTTTTTTGGTTGTTAGCATTCTTCATCCTCTGATAAAGATCAGTGATCAGATGAGTAAAATCACCTCCGAACGACTTGACCATCGAATCGATGATTCAAAAACAGGAGATGAAATAGAAAACCTGGCTCATACTTTCAACGATCTTTTGGACAGACTACAAGCATCGTTTAAGAGAGAGCGTCAGTTTATAGGGGACGTCGCCCATGAACTGAAAACCCCAGTAGCAACTCTTAAGAGCCAGATCGAGCTTTCACTGGCAAAAACCCGCACGGTGGCGGAGTACCGCCAGGACTTCACAGAATCTCTTTCCGATATCAACCGGCTCTCAAATAAGATAGCGAATATCCTGGATCTTGCCTGGCTGGGGGCGGACAACGCGAACATACCAGAAAACGAGGTAAATCTCTCCAACATCCTACTCGACCTCAAAGAAATTGCCGAAAAACTGGCTGCCTCAAAAAAGGTTGAAATAAAGAGTCAGATAAGCAGGGATATTTTTGTCAGAGGTTCGGAAGATAAGCTGATGAGAGCCTTACTGAACGTTGTTGACAATGCCGTTAAATATACCCCGACTTCAGGGATCATTAAAATTTCATTGAAAAAAAGAAATCATCAGTCTCACATTGAAGTTAAAGATAGCGGTCCTGGTATTCCCAAAGCAGACCTGGCCCACGTCTTTGAAAGATTCTATCGCGGCTCAAAGACCTCGAAAATATATGGTTCCGGTTTAGGGCTGGCGATCACCAAAGGTATTATCCAAGCCCATCAGGGGAAGATCCGTATCTTCAGCAAACCTGGAAGGGGAACCACCATTTCAATTACCTTCCCCACAATTTCCTAATCTTTTATTCAGTCAATCTTCACTGACCTCTTTGTATAGTGGGGTAATGATAAAAATTAGAAGTCCTGCTCCATAACTCCATTGCTATTATTCACGAAAAAAGATCACCCAAGCCTAATCTTACGGGTGGTCTTTTTTTAACTCCTGGCACCGGAAAGATTCAGCGAAAAAGCGTTAATCACAACAATTAATGAGGAAGCACTCATCAACACTGCTGCCCACTCCGGTCGGAGTAATATACCCCAACCGTAAAAGACACCTGCCGCCATTGGAATTGCGACAACATTATATCCGGCAGCCCAGAATAAATTCTGTTTCATTTTGGCGTCTGTTTTTTTTGACAACTCGATTATGCTTACAACATCCAGTGGATTATTCTTGATGAGAACTATCTGCCCTGCCTCCACCGCCACGTCTGTCCCCGCCCCGATCGCCACCCCCACATCTGATTGTGTCAATGCGGGAGCATCATTTACCCCATCTCCAACCATGGCGACGACCGATCCATCACTCTGCAACTCCTTTATCTTGTTTACTTTATCTTCCGGTTTTACATCTGCAAAGAATGTATCGATCCTTAACTGCTTCGCTACGGATTTTGCCACTGCCACGTTGTCTCCCGTGATCATCGCCACTTTCACCCCCATTTTATGTAGTCGCTCTATCGTTGAAAATGATTCCTCTCGGATAATATCTGAAAGTATTATCGCCCCCAAGATTTCCTGTACATCATCGTCTCTGGCGACCCAAACAAACGACTTGCCTTCTTGATTTTCAGTTTTTACCCTATCTTTTATTACCTCGATATTGATATTATTTTCCATCATCAACGCTTCGTTACCCAGAAGATATTGTTCATTTCTTACCTTTCCAAATACACCTCTACCTGGAAAAGAATTGAAACCCACCACTTTTTCAAGCGAAAATTCTCTTTTTTCTACCTCTCTGACTACGGCCTTTGCGATCGAGTGTTGTGAAAGGGCATCTATCGAAGCAGCAATAGTGAGGAGATCATCTGGATTGACTCCATCTTTAGTCACCACTTTTTCTACACCAAATTCACCTTTGGTCAGAGTCCCTGTTTTGTCAAAAACCACCCAATTCAATTTCCGGGCGATTTCAGCCGCCTTAATATCCTTTATTAAAATGCCTCTTTTTGCCGCCACTTGGGTGGTAATTGTTGTTACTACCGGGATTGCCAATCCCAATGCATGAGGGCAGGTGATCACGACCACGCTTATTGCCAGAGTCGCTGCAAAGATCACCCCCTGACCTCCGGCCAGTGACCAATAAAAATATGTCAATGTTCCTGCTACGACGGCTATGATTGTCAAAATATTAGCCGCTCTATCGGCCAGTCGTTGCACGGCAGGCTTCGTCATCTGGGCCTGTTTAATTAATTTTGTTATCTGTGACAGTGCGCTTTCTGCTCCGACGGCCGTTACCTCTAATGTAAGAGATCCATCATTATTTATAGTTCCTCCCACGACAGGATCACCCACTTTTTTGCCCACAGGCTGCGATTCCCCGGTGATCATCGCCTCGTTGACCGAAGATTCCCCTTCGACCACCATTCCGTCCACCGGGATTTTTTCTCCTGGTTTAACCAAGACTTTGTCTCCCTTAACGATTTCACCGGTATCCACTTCAATATATTTTCCATCGATCAGTTTGTTCGCTTTTGGTGGAATCAATTTAGCCAGTTCCTGTAAAGCTCCCGTTGTTCCCATCACTGCCCTCATTTCCATCCAATGTCCGAACAAGAACACCGTTACCAATGTCGAGATCTCCCACCAAAGTGATTCTCCAGGAAATAAGAAAGTTGCCGCAGCTGAAAATAGGTATCCGGATAGTACTGCCAAGCTTACCAGAGTCATCATACCGAAGTTCAGTGATTTAATCTCTATCCTTGCAGCACTAAAAAAAGGTCTTCCCCCATACAGGGAGACAATTGTCCCCAAAACAAAAAGTACCATTTCCCTTCCCTGAAAATCTATCGCCAAACCTAACCATCGCTGTATATTGTCAGACAGGACTAGTACTGCGATGGTAATCGGTAAGGTCTGGAAAAACAGCTTTTTGAAATCATGCCCCATCTGAGCATGATGCATCGTATGATCCATGGGCTCATCCTTAGACCCTCCTCCATCCTTCATTGTTTTGTTTCCTTGTCTGCTTTTCTCCACTAAATCCATCCCACACTTCGGACATTTTCCCGGAGAATGGAGCTCCACCTCCGGGTGCATCGGGCAAGTGTACATTTTCATCTCCATGACTCCATGATACCTTTACTTTTTTGAAAAGTAGTTGTAACAGTGAGCAAAGCACCAGCCTATCAACCAAGACACCGCCGTTATAGAAAACAATCCAACAAAGAAAGATTCCCATGTTAGGTTCCATGCCCCAAGTCTTTGTACTTCAATCCCGTGGAACCAGGATTGGGCGACTGAAAAAGAAGCATCTGGAAATATTCCAACCAGTATCCTGCAGACCACGTATACTACAGCGCCTGTTAAACCGGTCGCATTTGCGGTTGCCATTTTATCGTGTTTCATCTCAAATTCTCACCCCCTTCACCAAACTCATCTTTAAGCCATTATTACACATCCGAATCTTAACAATATCTTAACCTCTCGAGATGTATCCTTCACCATAGATATGAAAAAATGCCAGATAGATATCAAAGGTATGCACTGCCGCTCTTGCGAAATTCTGATCGAGGAAGAGCTTTCAAAGGTAGGCGGGGTCAGCAAAGCCGTTGTCGACCATAAAAAGGGGATAGCAGAGATCCTTTACCAAGGTCAATTGGATAATTCCGCTGTCGCACAAGCGATAGAAGGCTGTGGCTATAGCATCGGAAAAGACGGTAAACCTCCTCTCTTTTCGAGCAACCTTAAAGATTATATCGATCTTGGTTATGCCATTTTCGCCGCCGTCGCCATATACGTTCTAGCCAAAGCTTTAGGCATTTTGGATATTGGAAAGTCCATCAGCGGAGGGTACACCAGTCTAACCGCCGTTTTTCTGATAGGTCTCACGGCTGGAGTTTCTACTTGTATGGCTCTTGTTGGAGGGCTAGTTCTCGGAGCTGCCTCACGCTTTTCCGAAAAACACCCCCGAGCTACTGGTTTTGAAAAGTTTAAACCTCACGTATTTTTTAATCTAGGGCGTATCGGCTCGTATTTTGTTCTTGGTGGCGTTATCGGCTATGCCGGCTCTGTTTTTCAACTTTCCACCTCGGTTCTGGGTATACTTACTGTGGCCGTTGGTATGGTTATGCTTCTATTGGGAGGTCAATTGATCGACATTTTTCCTTTTCTGAAAAAGATCTCCTTCACTCTTCCGAAAAGTATTAGTCAGGCTTTGGGTATAAAAGATCAAGCTCAAGCAGAATATAGCCACAAAAATTCCGCTATCATGGGGGGGCTCACCTTCTTCTTACCTTGCGGTTTTACTCAAGCAATGCAACTTTATGCCATGAGTACCGGTTCTCCTCTTCAGGGAGCCCTTACCATGGGAGTTTTTGCCATTGGAACAGCACCAGGACTGCTTTCTGTGGGTGGACTCACATCAGTTATTAAAGGTGCTTGGGCAAATATGTTCTTTAAGGTGGCAGGAGTCGTCGTTATATTTCTTTCCATCTTCAATATCCAGAACGGACTTAACTTGATCGGTTTCAACTCGAATATCCTTGGGGCCTTTACCACTTTGGTGGCCACCGCTTCGGACAAGTCGGGAGCAGAGGATCCGAATGTCAAATTAGTTAATGGGGTTCAGGAAGTGAGAATGACTCAGAGAAGCAACGGTTACAGTCCCAATAAATTTACTATCAAAAAAGATATTCCTGTACGCTGGATCATTACTTCCACAGATGGTTATTCATGTGCCAGCGCTCTAGTATCACAAAAATTGGGCGTCCAGAAATATCTCCAGGAAGGTGAGAACATTATTGAATTCACTCCAACCCAGTTAGGAACGATTCCTTTCTCTTGCTCCATGGGCATGTATACAGGGTCATTCCTTGTGGTAGATAAAAACGCAAAGGTTACCCAGAAAGCCACAACTACAGCAACAAACGATCAACCTTCTACCGGAGCATCGTGCGGATCTGGGGGATGTGGTTGTGGAGCAAAACGTCCACCCACTACTCAGACTGGGACTACTCCAAAGCCAGCTGGCAAAACAGAGATAGTTAATGGGGTCCAGGTCATCAAAACAATCTATACGGACAAAGAGGATATTGTCCCCAACACTTTTACGGTTAAGGCCAATCAACCCGTCCGTCTGGAAATTACGGTCAATGACGACGGATACGGTTGCATGGGTAGTTTTACCATTCCTAGGCTTACCAACCAGATCAGCGTCCTCACCAAGGGTCAAAATCTGATTTATGAATTTACTCCCACTACAACTGGAACATACCCCATTACTTGTGCCATGGGGGTTCCCCGAGGACAAATATTCGTCAATTAAAAAATATCCCAAAAAATGGCAAAATACACCTTTAAACTTTCTGGTCTAACCTGCACTGCCTGTAAAAAAATTAGCGAGAAAAGGATAGGTTCCATTCCGGGAGTTAGCCGAGTGGAAGTCGACATCAACTCTGGTGAGGCAATGGTCAGTTCCTCACAACCGATTTCTTACCTTGAAATAGATTCGGCCCTAGAAGGTACACAATATCAAGTCACAAAATAATCATTTATTAAATATAAAAATCAAAAATGGACAGAAAAATTGATTTCCGAGTTGCCGGTATGCACTGCCGCTCTTGCGAAATACTTATCAAAGAAGAGTTAGAATCGCTCAAAGGAGTTAAAGAAGTAACCATTGATCACAAAAGCGGTCTTGGCAGCCTCTCCGGCACCAACGGCCAGATAACAGATAAAGCAGTCATCAAAGCCATAAAGGATGCGGGATACGATGCTCAGATAACTAGCAGAGTATTACCTTCGGAAATACCTGCTGTCCCTAATTTTTCCCTCCCGGAAGAAATTGAGATCGACGGTAAGATCGGAAAAGATGAGCATGGCCAGTTCACCATCAAAGGCTTCCTCCGTCTTCATTCAAGGTCGGCTGACCCTCAACGCATGCCAGTATTGGGAGATTCCGTTTCAGATACTATGAGTATCCCTACTCAGAACATTGCCAAGAGTGAGCGTGCCAGCTTGGTTATATCGGGTATGCACTGTTCTTCTTGCGCCTCCATTATTGAGCGCTCTATCAAAAAAGTCTCCGGAGTATCTGAAGCCAGAGTAAATTTTGCTGCCGAAAAAGCGTCCATCGTCTATAACTCGGGACAAACTCAAACTGACCAACTAATAAAGGCTGTAGAAAAAGCCGGATATCACGCAAGTTTGGATGATGGTCGGGACACCGAAGGTCAGACTGCTCGTCAACTAGCAGAGATCAAAGGCCAATGGAAAAAATTCCTCGTCAGTTTAGCTCTTTCTTTCCCCATGATCTACTTCATGTTCTTCGATTTCGTCAGCTTTATGCCGGGAACTAAAGCACTACTTCCCTATGTTGGGATAATTTCTCTCATTCTTTCAACCCCTGTCCAGTTCATCATCGGCTCTTCTTTCTACAAAGGCATGATCTCTGCTCTAAGGATGAAGACGTTCAATATGGACAGTTTGATTGCTATCGGTACCTCGGTGGCATATTTTTACAGCTTTATAAATTTCATTCGTTACTATGCCGCTACAGGATCGATATTTGGTCTCAACGGAGCCAAGATCCCCGAGCTATATTTTGAGACCGCAGCTTTCCTTATTACTTTTGTGATTTTAGGTAAGTTCCTTGAGGCTAAGGCAAAAGGTCGCACCAGTGAGGCAATTAAAAAACTCATGGGACTTCAGGCAAAAACTGCCAGAATAGTTCGTGGTGGTCAAACGATCGACATTCCTGTCGATCAGGTAGTCAAAGACGATATTGTTGTCGTTCGCCCTGGAGAAAAAGTTCCTGTAGACGGACTCATTATTAGTGGTTCTTCCGCAATTGACGAATCAATGATCACGGGAGAAAGTCTTCCCATAGAAAAACACGAGGGAGATTCAGTTATCGGTGGAACAATAAATAAGATAGGCAGTTTCGAATTCAAAGCAACCCGTGTCGGTGGAGAAACTACCCTTTCCCAAATCATCAGGTTGGTCGAAGATGCCCAAGGGTCAAAAGCCCCAATTCAGGCTGTAGCAGATAAGATTTCAGCTTGGTTCGTCCCAGCCGTCATTGGCATCGCCCTCCTCACACTGGTAGTTTGGCTTCTTCTGGGAGCTTCTCTCTCCTTCGCTCTTATGGCATTCACGGCGGTCATCGTTATTGCCTGCCCTTGTGCCCTTGGGTTAGCCACCCCCACTGCCATTATGGTTGGCACGGGAGCGGGAGCGGAGCACGGCATCCTCATAAAGGGAGGCGAACCGCTTGAAAGCGCCAGTAATATCAATGCTATTGTTTTCGACAAAACTGGTACGATCACCAAGGGTAAACCGGAAGTCACGGATATTGAGTCTCTCTCTTACCTCGATGAAGATGAGATCCTTTCCCTCGCTGCCAGTCTGGAAAAGCAATCGGAACATCCCCTGGCTGAAGCCATTTATTCCTACGCCCAAGAAGAAAGCATCGCACTGGAAACAGTGACCAAGTTCTCAGCTGTTCCCGGACACGGTGTCCAAGGCAATATTGGCAAAGAACTCTACTATCTGGGTAACCGTAAATTAATCGACACTCTTGGTCTCGACCTTGGTAGGACAGAGCGCAAACTTGTCCGCTTGGAAGAGCAGGGGAAAACTGCCATGATCTTGGCAAATAAAAAGGCAGTATTAGGAATAGTGGCGGTTGCCGATACGGTCAAGGAAAACTCCAAGGAAGCAGTGCAAATGCTACAAAAAAGGGGTATCGAGGTCTGGATGATCACCGGAGACAATGAGCGGACGGCTAAAGCGATTGCCTCACAAGTTGGTATTACCAATGTACTGGCAGAAGTCCTCCCCGGAGATAAAGCAGCAGAGGTCAAAAAGCTTCAAGATGCCGGCAAAAAAGTTGCCATGGTCGGAGATGGCATCAACGACGCTCCGGCACTAGCACAGGCTAATCTCGGGATTGCCATGGGTAGTGGCACGGACGTAGCTATGGAAACCGGTGGTATTGTCATCATCAAGAACGACCTAAGGGATGTTGTCCACGCTCTGGATCTTTCCAAAACAACGGTTCAGAAGATAAGACAGAACATGTTCTTTGCTCTCTTCTATAACGTCATTGGTATTCCGATCGCAGCCAGAGTCTTTAGCTTCGTCGGACTTATCCTCAAACCAGAATTGGCTGGTTTAGCCATGGCCCTAAGTTCAGTTTCTGTCGTTAGTAACTCACTACTTCTAAGGAAATTTACTCCGGGAAAAAAGAACTACCTTTCCATGTTTGCTCCAGTCGTCATGATGGTTTTATTCACCCTCCTGTTTGTAGAATTCGCCCGCTTTAGTTCGGGTATGGCCAACGAGGACAAAGCCAAATCAATGGAGCAAGAGTTTGTTATCAAAGTCAAGACATCGGAAGGAATGGAAAAAATGTTCTATCTGGTCGGAGAGAATTTCCCCGTAGAATTGGGGGAAAGGATTCCCAACGAAGCCTTTAATCCGGTCTTCATTGGTGGTAAAAAGTATCTTCCTATCTACATTGGCTACTCAGAAGCTGAGGTTATGATAAAAGAAAAACTTTTTTCCAAAGAAGGTGACACTATTACCGACTTTTTCGGTAATGATGTTATAGTCTCGGGTATCCTGGCCAAGACCAACACTCCAGTGGATAATTACCATTTGGTAAGTGAAGGATTCGTAATTAAGTAGTCAGAAATATTGACAGACACATAAATTAGCCTCGGTTCAACCGAGGCTTATTCTTACCTATTCATCAGTGCTGATGCTTGGATCATGCACCAGTCCGTCATCTCAATATGAGCTAATGGCTCATCCGCTTTTAGGCAAATCGTCTGTCCCGGCTCCAGAGTATTCACCTCAAAAGTCCCATGAATGTAAAGCGCGTAATTTACTACAGCCAAGGCAACCAGTAGTCTAAGAGCCTCAAAACAATCGCTTTTTTCGACTACTAGTACAGGGACCTTACATACATAAGGCAAATATGGTTGAACGACTAGATATACCTGCCTCATGTCCAATAAACTCTGACCATTGGCTAAAAACTCTAGCTGACAAGCCATCTTAGAATCATCAATATCGGAAACTAATGATAAAACTGTCATCCAATCCTCCGTGCGTTTAAAAGTACCCTAAAGCAAAAGATAGCGGAATCTTATCACACTCACCCTATTTCGGGTAACAA
>CAZIPD010000027.1:0-10538 GCA_964541175.1 uncultured Pseudomonadales bacterium | reverse complement strand
GCTATTGGCCGATAGATTACCCGAAATATGCGCACAAAACTACACTGCTATAGACCAGGATGAGACCCTGGTGACTTACACCCCAAAGACATACTCTGTTACCAGAGAAAGCTCCTACGTCCCCTACGAGAATATTACCCTGGCACTGTCAGGTCACGACGCCAAAAAAACCTCATCCCTCATCCGCTCGCTCACACCCCAACCCGGGGCCTGGACAAAAATAGGCGATAAGGAGGTCAAGATTATCAAGACCTCGCTATTCGAAGGAAAACTGGTCATAGATCAGGTTCAACTGGCCGGAAAAACACCCATTACCTGGAAACAATTTACCGTCGGCTCGGGAAGTGGGTTCTGATCTTATTTTGATCCGTTGAGGATTATCTTTCCCGCCAGGTTCTGCAGCCTCTTATTATCGTCCCCAAAAAGGTTATCCTCGAAGTTGACGAATAAGCTCGACTCCACGCTCACCAGGTTTACCTTACTTCCCCTTCTCTCTCCAAAAGCGATCACCAGATCGTCTCCTGTTTTGGTAACCTCGAAAGCTACCGAGTTTTCTCTGATACCCAGCTCTCCGTTCAATCCCTTACCAAAATCCACACCCTCCATGTCCTTGGCCACCTGTTCTCTACCTTTCTCATCCACGACCACCAAATTGAAGTTATCCATTCCTCCGAAAGTTAAAGTCATCAACATCGTCAATTTTTCCTCTTTCAAGCACTCTATCAAACCCAGAACACTATTTCCCCTATTGGGCATTGCCATGATCTGCTCATATGTCAAATTTTTCAAATACAATCCTACATCCACCAGTGTCATCAGCAGATCCCCTTCCTGCTCAAAGATGTACATCAATCCTTGCTCCGGAAAAACCGCCAGTAGTTCCCCACCCTCACCTACCTCGGCAGCGAACTCTCCAAACCGTGTAAAAGCCACCTCTTGTGAGAAACTCTTGGTTTTTCCATACAGCGTATCGGTAACCTTTAAATGGGAATAATTGGGCAGACCGGAAAGCCACTCTGACTTATCAGGCATTTGAAACTTTTAAAGCGGCTGCTTTTTGACCCTCACGTTCGGTCACTCTTATGCTTCTCTTGCAAGTTGTACAAACCTTGATCTTCAGCCTCTGTCCCTCGACCTTGAGATGATGGACATGAAGATTGGGCTTACGCACATGTTTAATTCTTCTCTTTGAAAAACTAACTAAGTTTGAATGCTGGACTCCCTTGCCGCAAAGTGCACATTCGAATTTTGAATAAACAGCTTGTTTCATGAGCGTTATTCTATCACAGATTATGCCCGCTCGTGTATACTTCTAGTCATGCTTCAGACCCTGTTCGAATCTCCCATCACCTTCTTCCTTTTTGCCTTAAGTCTCATCGTTGCCGTTACCGTCCATGAATTCTCGCACGCTCTCGTTGCCGATCGCCTGGGTGATCCCACTCCTCGCTCTCAAGGTAGACTTTCCCTGAACCCTCTCGTCCACCTCGACCCTCTCGGAACTCTCTCCCTCTTTCTCATCGGCTTTGGCTGGGGCAAACCGGTTGAATTCTTTCCCCCCAATCTCAAATCCCCCCGTCGTGACGCCGCCCTCATCTCCATTGCCGGACCAATAAGTAACATCCTCCTGGCCACACTCCTCTCCGTCATCGGTCGTACCCTTCTGGACCCGAACTCGGCCTCCTTTCTCATTCCCTTCATCTACGTCAACGTCATCCTGGCCGTTTTCAACTTGGTCCCGATCGGCCCTCTTGACGGCCAAAAGATCCTTTTCGCTCTTCTTCCTCGGGATCTTGCATATGAATATCAGGCCATTATGTCCCGCTACGGTCTCCTGATCCTGATCTTCTTCCTTCTACCGGTTCTTAGCTCAACACCACCCATCCAGGCTCTGATAGGGCCTGTGATCTCCTTCGTCCTCGGCCTTCTTCTGGGCTGATTTCTTAGAGACTTCTTCTTCTGGACATGAAGCTTGTGATACCGACGATGAGCAATAGTGCCCCGAAGCCAAGCAGTACGATCTTGAAGACTGTGGACACCGTACCACCCAGTCCACCTTCCTTGACCACGATATCCTGATTTTCGGCTACTTTAGTGGCTACTACCTCTTTTTGAGGTGTAGGGGTGGGGGTGATAATGGCCTTTACAGGCGCTACACCGGCCCCAAAATCGATTTCTCTGACGTTTCCGGTCAGGAGTACTTCCTCGGAAGCTTTATTGGTATATGGGTCCCTCTCGGCGGTCACAAAAAGACGGGTGAACTTCTGGTCTACCTGACCGAAGAACTTACCGCTAACGATCTCTCCCAGCCTCCTCTGCTTCAACTGATCGTCCTCCATCCAAAGCACGTACTTGTTCCTCTCGGGAGTCAGGGCTATCTTCAGATCTCGGCAGGTAGCCAATATCTTGTAAGCGCCATCGATGAAAATACTCGAGGCAAAACAGGCACCGGAACTTCCCGCACCTCTCAAGTCTACCAATCCCTCATTTGCTCGAATAACTCCCGGGGCAGCTAGTATTACGCTCAACCCCAAGGCACTTCCAAGAATATATTTCTTCATAAAACTATTTTATCACCTGTGCCTTAAACCATAAAAAAGCCCCACTATTGCTAGTGAGGCTGTCATCTCCCTTACGGGAGGAGGTATCTTTTCTTATTCCCCTTCGCCACGCCGATTGGAGCGCTTTTCGCGCTGCTCGCGCTTCTTGGCACCGTCCTTGGAGGCGGCTTCGAAACCGGCTGAATTTTCAGCGTATTTCTTCGCCGGCTTTGGCTTGTGGGTTCGCCGGGCGGCGCTGCCCGGCTTCTTGAACTTGCGGTGAAGTCCCGGATCAATCTGAGCATCCTCTACCAGCTGTCCACCCTGGGCATCAAGCCACTCGCGGTGGCAGGATTCACAGAAGGAGAACTTTGCGCTTTCGAGGGGAGCCTGGCACTTGCGGCACCAGTAAGGTGCCTCGGGGCGCAGGACAGTCAGGATCTTCTCGGCATTGACTACAGCCCGATCGAGACGATCGGATTCGGGATTGCGGCGGGTCAGTGCGAACTCGACCTGCCCTTCAACGAAGGCTAACCAACCCTTTTCGTGCCCCGGCTTCGGGGTCACGAATACAGCGATAAAGCGGTCCGTCGGCCACGCCTGCTTGCAGGCTTCGCTTCGGGCATTGAGCATCCTGTACAACTCCGTCAGCTTTTCAAGCTGAACAAAGATGGGGCCCATCTTGGGGTCAAGGACGCTCAAGAGCTTCTCGGCATTTTCGATCGCCCGAGCCAGCGCCTGGCGCTGATAAGCGGACAAATGCACCGCGTTCTCACGCCCCACAGCCTCGGCCTCAACGTCTTCCTTCTCATATTCCGCCACTTGGGCGGAAACTTGAGCGGAGACATAATCGAGCCACCCCAACTGGCGCCCCTCACGGGGAGTCACAAAGGTGGCCTCGAATTTTGATTTCGACCATGAAGCCTTGCAGGCTTCCGACTTCTCGATCATCTCGACCGAGAGCTGGCGAAGATAGGCGATGTCGACCCGGTTTAGCAGGTCGAAAGCCGCCCAAACCTGGCCAGAAACCCCGGCATTTCCAAGCTGTTCACGGAACAGATCAAACAATGCCTGGGAGTCGATCTTCTCTATGGCCTCAAGGGCCCACTCGAGAACCTTCTCTGCTGTCAGAGTAGGACGTGCTGAAACGATTTTTTCGTCCATCGAAAACTCCTCTGCCCTTTCGGGCGTCTTGGGAACTGAAAAGATTTAAATGTGCTGGGCACACGCCCAACGATGGTCGAATATTATCACGATAACCCCCAATTGTCAAGTATATAGGCTTTAAATCCCAAAAATAGGCACAAAAAATCCGGGGTTGATGTCCCCCGGATAGTATCAATAATTGAACCCTCTCAAAACTTCTTTTACCTCGCAAGGCAATAATTCGAAGTGGGAGCGAACAAATTTCCTGGTCAAGGGCTTTAGTGACTCCCAGTATTTCTCAAAGAAATCCTCGGCCATCGGCCAGCAATTTCGACGGTAATCCGCCAATAGGCCATGTTTTCTAAGAAGCATCGTGAGGATCGCGAAGGAATCGAGGTGGTCGACCGTCTGATCCCCTCCGATGAAAGCCTCAACCGTGCCGTCATTCAAGACCGACACATAGAGTTTGAACCCGGCCTTGTTCAGCCGGAATTCATACTGGCCAAAAGCGTTCGTCACCAAGGTAATGATCTCTTCCTCGACCTTACGGTACGAAAGCCTTCGAGCCACAGCCTCGTAAATGTAAACGATTGCCTCAGGCTCGTTGATCTTCCCGATCTCGAACACAGCATCTTTTAAAAAGTCGCGTAATCGTTTACGTGACAAGGTCAGTGACCTTTGAGCAGATTTTGAAGCCATTCGCTCCTCCATAAGCTTGAATAGATATATTTTTGAAAAGAACGATTCAGCCCAAATATTATCATGTTACAGGCTGTACGTCAAGTCTATGGGATACTAGATATAGGCCTAAACCATCACTTTTCGTGCCTAAAATCCTTCACCATATACTCCCCCTCCAGTTCGTACCCCAATTTCCTGTAATATTCCCTCGTCCCTATAGCCGAGATCACCGCAATACGCCTAAAACCTTCATTGGCTGCCCTTTCCTCTGCCTTACTCATCAATGTTCTTCCCAAGCCTTTGTGTTGCGTCTTGTCACCTTCACTCTCATCAAGCTTCTGGACTTGACCATAAGTATGTACTTCACGAACAATGGCGGCTCCTTCAAGCTCCTTGAAAAGCATTTTCTCCCCCTTCTCTGGCAGTCTTAGCCTCAGCATTGAATAAAGCTTGCCCTCATTCTCAAATGACATGAATAACTCCCTTCCTCCCAGGGTCGCTCTTTCTCTTTCCACATACTCCACCTTGTCTGTGTAAATCCCCGCTCTGACTTCCCGGCAGCGGATACACCTACACTTCCCCCCCTCCTTGAGCAACTCTGCCTGAAGTATCTGTCTCATATTGGTCCTCGCCTCACCCGCCACCACCCATTTCTTACTAATATCCCTCACCAACCTATCAATTCGGCACCATTCCGGGGTCATGACCTTGATCTCTTTCAAAACCCCCCTAAGATCGTCCTCCCCGTAAGGCACATACTCGCCTCTCTGCCACATTTTGTGCATCTCCGTCCCGGGGATGGTCATTGCCGGGTACACCTTCAAATAGTCTGGCATGAAACGTGGGTCCTCAAACATGATTTTGGCCATCTCGACATCTTTCTGAGGCGAACTCCCCGGCAGGTTAGGCATGAAGTGATAACAAATCTTAATTCCGGCATTCCTACACATTCTGGTAGCTTCGGCTACCTCGTCTAGAGAGTGTCCACGCTCTATCTTTCTCATGATCTTCTCGTCAAATGCCTGAACTCCCAACTGGACCTTAGTTACACCCATCCTCCTCCAAAGCCCGATCTCCTCCTCACTCACCCAGTCCGGCCTCGTTTCCACGGAAATACCCACGATCCTTCTCTGAGAAGTTTCGTTGTGCTCAATAGCCTCCTCCAGGCTCGCGGAAACGGATCCGTTTACCCCGTCATACATTCCTTTAAAAAACTCTCGTTTGTAATCATCCGGATAAGCGGAAAACGTCCCTCCGATAACGATCAGGTCGATCTTGTTGGTCAGATGCCCGGTTTCTTCCAGCTGCTTGATCCTGCCCGTGACCTGCTTGAAAGGATCAAAATTCAAAAACTTGGCTCTCTGAGCGGCAGGCTCGTCCGACAAGTAGCTCTTGGGCATTCCTTCCTCCAAAGGGCAATACACGCACTGTCCCGGACAATAAAAGGGCTTTGTCATCACCGCAAAAGGTGCTACTCCACTCTCTGTCCTCACCCCACGCGTTACCAGCATTTCTCTAAGCTCAGGATCGGTCAATAACGGCCATATCTCGGAATTCTTAGGCACTCTCTTCAATTCCTTCGCCCAGGCACGACGATAATCCTCCAGATTCTCCGGAGTTAATTTTTCCACGTCCCTTCGCACTAATTCATTAAGATTCACCCTGATATTTTACCCCACAAGGCACAAAAAAGCCCCACTTGCGCAGGGCTGAACCAAAAACTAATATGAAAAGGTTGTAGGTAAGCCAAAGTCAATGACGATCGACTTGTGGGTATTCTGCGAAGCAGGATCCACCACACCGATCAACCTCACAAGCAACTTTGCGATCTTCTCCTCCGCTCCCGGCGCAAGATTCATCGACTCTTCAACGCTCCGGGCACTAGCCCTAACCACGATCTTTGGGTTTTCTCCCGGAAACGCGGCACCTGAGGCGGCATCCACCACCAACTCGGTTGTCAGGCTGATTTCAACCGCCATGTTATCCACGCGGCCTCCCCCGGCCTCTGCCACAAACTTTACATCCCCTAGAAAATCTCGCACAGATTGAGTGTAGTCAGGACGCCATTGGGTCAAGCCTGAAAATAGGATCACGATCTTCATTAGTAACCTCCATTTTAATTTGCTTATGAACGGCCCATAATACCACGGAACCCCTACCTTTTCAATCTGCTTGCCAGTTAAGGCCGAAAACATCATAATGATCGTGTGACCACAGCAAGATCAAAGATCGACGAGGTCAAAAAAACCTACGAAGAAATTGCCAAAGACTTCTCTAATACCCGAGGCTATCTCTGGCCTGATCTCAAACCATTCGTCAAAGTGGTCAAACCAAAGGAATCCGTGCTCGATGTTGGCTGTGGTAACGGTCGCCTACTGCTCGGTCTTCCCAAGACGGTCAAGTACACCGGTCTGGACATCAGTTCGGAACTTTTAAAAGAGGCCGAAAGAATCCACCCAGGCCATCACTTCATCGAGACCGATATTACCGAACCGGGTATCTGGAAACATCTTGGCAAATTCGATCACATCTTCTGTGTCGCGCTCATGCACCACCTACCCGATCGGCAATCTCAGCTCTTTGTCCTCAAGCAGATCAAAAGCCACCTCAAACCTAAAGCCACCCTTCTCATCACTGTCTGGAATCTTTGGCAAACCAAGTACATCAAATATCACGTTGATCCCGGCACAAAATGGCGTAATCCCTACTGGGTGAACATCCCTTTCAAAGGTAGGAAGCGTTTCTGTTTTGCCTACACCAAGCCATACCTGGTCTCACTCCTAAAGGAAGCCGGTTTACCTTTAAATATAAAGAGAACTGAAGGCAACTACCTCCTCTACACTAACCCATAAGCTTGATTTACCATCAAATATGAGATAATATATCTCAGATTCGAACATTAAAAGGAGGCTCATATGGAACCCACCATATGTCCAAAATGCCATAGATTCTTCCCGCGACCTCAAATCATTTCAATGTTGGACGTTCAGGTCGCCCTTTGTCCTTATTGCCACACGGTCATCGTCCCCACGAAGGATCCCGGATACACCCACCCTGAAAAAGGCAGCTACTATTGTTCAGGCTGTCAAATGATATATCCGGAGACTAAATTGGTCGAAATCGGTGGAAAAGTATGCTGCCCTCACTGCGATACCGACAACATGGCCAATCCGGTCAAGCTCCGACTTGACTATGGTCCGGAGGACTTATGACCTCCCTCTCCACTCCGGTAAATGCCCCAAAGCCTTGTCCAAAGTGTGGAGCAGTAAATAGGTTCGCGCACCTTCAAGTGAACGCACTGGGACAGCTCGAGTATATTTGTCCCGATTGCAAAACCGTTCTGGGGGTTAAAAAAACCCCCTCGTCTAAGTAAGTTCATCCTCCGGATTAAACTCCGGAGGTTTTTGTATCCCTTGAAATACCCGCCATTTTTTGCCATACTAATCGTATGCCAAATGATGACCTCGGCCAGTTCCCCACGCCTCAAGGAGCTCCCCAAACACCACCTCCAACCCCCGACACACTTCCAAATGTGCCCGAATTCGAGGAAACCCCCGATGAAATTCCCTCACCCACTACCCAAGAGACACCAATAGTTCCCTCATATCAAGAATCACCTCCACCACCATCTCCGGACGCCCCTTTTATCACCACCTCGGAACCTGAACCGATCCCGGAACCATTACCGCCCTCGCCTCCACCCCCTCCCCCTCAACCGATAATGGCGGTCGCCCCTACAAACTCAGGTTCATCCTTCCGCACCATCATCTTCACTGTTCTCTTGTTCGCCGCCATCGGCGGACTCGCTGGAGCGGCTTTTCTTTTCCAACAAACTACTCAGCTCAGGACCCAGCTTGCCGAAATTACCCAAACCCTTGATCAACAACGCACCAAGCCGGTAGTCACTCCATCCCCAACCGTCATTGAGATTCCCACCGGTCAACCCACCACCTCTCCCGAAGCCACCACCTCTCCGTCCCCCACCCAGGTCATTCCCGTTACCGGTTCTCCCCTCAAACCACTCTCAATAGCCGCGGGCATTCTCAAGATCGGCATCGACTACCAGCCTAACGCCCAGTTCATTCTCCTCAAGACCGACAACGCCAACGATCCTCAAGCTGCCATCTCCAAATACTTCTTCCGTCAGGATCTCAACATCAAAAAGTATTTCTATGTCCTGGTCAACGGCAACTCCCCACCGGAGATCATCGACAGGAGCATTCAGGTAACTCCCGATAACAACATTCCCTCGTTAAATAACCTGGTCCTGACCAATGCTCTGGGGATTGACCTTGATGAGGCTCTAAATATCGTTTACTCAAAATGTTCTGATCTGACCGTCTGTAAAGAGGCCGATACCAGAGCTCAGTTCATCGAAACCTCCGGTGGAGTTATCTGGCAGATATCCCTGTTCGTCACAGGCAAGAGTCAGCCGATGGTGATGCAGATCAACTCTCAGACAAAACAAATTATCTTCCGCACCGGCGACTTCCTCCAAAATTAGGGCTTGTCCACATCCACGTAAAGCGCTCTCCCCGAATACTCTCCCGCTACCGCTCCTATCACACCCTTACGTGAATTCCTCATATAGCAAAATAAGCAAATAAAATGCCCCGCATTAAGCGGGGCGAACAGTCACAAAGCCAGGACGATCAACATGGCCTTTATCAGCCATATCAATAGATAACCTCCCAAAAATATACACACCGTCGACACCATCATGAAAAGCATCACTGTCGACACATCGGAGTTTTCATCGATAACCACCCTACGGCGGAGCCAGCCTCCCGACAATCCACCCACAAAACAAGCGAAGAGGAATACTAACCCGTTCGATGAGAACAGCCAGGCAATTATCGACATTGCCTCTTCAGTTCCGTGATTCATCACCGACATGACCAAGATAAGACTGGCAAGAGAGAATATCAGCGCCATATAGAGCATGGCGTCGGCCAGGGTATCACCATTCACCAAAGAACTCGACCCTTTCTTGGTCTTGCGGATCAAATTTGCCGCCAGAAAAAGAAGAACGGGGAGACTAAGAAGCAGGAAGAAAAGCAACTTGAAAGTTCCAATAGCCATTTTGAGCCTCCATTTCAAAGATCAAAAGATCCGCCTATTATAACCTATATTCTGTGCCGAGGACAGGGATCGAACCTGTGTAGGCTTGCGCCGCGGGTTTTACAGACCCGAGTATTTGACCACTCTACCACCTCGGCAGATACTTTGATTTTAACTTACTGAGCCGCCGTTGGGGGTCGAACCCAACACCTCGTTCTTACCAAGAACGCGCTCTGCCAGCTGAGCTACGGCGGCGATCACCCTCAAGGAACAGGATATATTTTACCAAGGCTGGACTCACTTTGCTATTACCTAACTCTGAGGTATAATACTATAAGATTAAAGCTCTTTAAAAAAGGAAGGCCATGATGCCGTATATGATCATTTCGCTAGTAATCCTTGTCTTTTTTGCGATCCCCCACCTACTCGCTCCTATAAAAAATAAGGAGCTCAAACAGAACCCCTGGTACTACGCTTTAGGCATGATCATCTCAGGGTTTCTATTCATCTTTCTGCTACTTAGCACCTCGTCCCCAGGAGTCTCCTTCGTAGGGGGAAGCATCGCCGCCTTCATTTGGCTTGCCAGTGCCGTGATGTATGCTCTACTGATCCCCATCAAGATCTATCTCCAAAAGACCGAGGAGAAATAAGGAAGGTCGTATGCCATATCTGATCGCATTCTTAGTCATGATGGTTTATTTTGTTATCCCTCATTTCGTCATTCCGTTTATCCATAAAAATAGCAGAAATAACCCGTGGTACTACGTAGCCGGGGTGTTAATCGGGCTCATCATGCTTGTCGTAATGCTAGGCGTTGTGACATCATTCGCGAATGTCGTCCCACTTTTTTGGGGTAGGATCAGCATCTTCTTATGGCTGGTTTATGCCGTCTCATACGGCTTAGAGATCCCCAATCACACAAGAAAGACCAAGGAGAAATAATAATGGAATCCTTCTCTGTCCCCATCTTGGCTGTCCTTGTGCTCATAGTGTTCCCAACTCTCGTTGCCGTATTACTGAACAAAAAACTACGCAGCAATCCCTGGGTGGACATTGTCATCGTTATCGCCGCCATGACACTTTACGTCCTCAATATTTTTGAGTCACGTACCC
>CAZIPD010000026.1:7659-11413 GCA_964541175.1 uncultured Pseudomonadales bacterium | reverse complement strand
GACCGGCGATTTCACCGGCTTGCTTGGTGGCTTGACGTTGAGAGTCGTCGAAGTAAGCGGGGACGGTAATGACGGCGTCCGTTACTGTAGTACCGAGATATGCTTCGGCGTCCGCTTTAGCTTTTTGAAGAATCTTGGCCGATATCTCTTGAGGAGAATATGTTTTGTCGCCAATTTTTATCACTCCCATACCGTCTTTTTCAACGATCTCGTAAGCAACCATCTCCTTGGTCTTTTGGACTTGTTTGCCGGAGTATTTCTGACCCATTAAACGTTTGACAGAGTGAATGGTGTTGGGGGCATTGAGGATCATCTGACGCTTGGCAACGTCACCGACCAAATTTTTAACAGGCTCCACAATTGACGGAAAGATGTTCCTGCCTTCAGCGGTAGGAATGATCTTGGCTGAGCCACCTTCCATAACAGCAATGGCACTATTGGTGGTGCCGAGATCGATGCCGATTATTTTTCCCATATTATTTTTTGTTTAAATAATTATTAAATCCGTAAAATATATTATTTCTCTTCGCCCGAGCCCACCTTCACTTTGGCGGGACGGAGAACGTTGTCGTAAAGATAATAACCTTTGGTGACCGTCTCGACAACGTGATCCTTTTTACCGGGAACTACTTCGGTACAATCCATGAGAAGGGGGTCGAATTGGCCGTGATCGGTAGCGATCTCTTTTAGACCTTCTTGTGAGAGAGTGGAGCGAAATTGGCCGATCACCATTTGAAGGCCTTTATCTTTTAGATGCTTTTGGGCAAGTTCCAAGGAATCAATATTAATGAGTAGTTTTTCAATGAGTGTAGCGTTAGCCATTTTGATCACTTGACCCTGGCCTTCTTTGTGACGACGTTCCTGGTTCTGATAGTCGGCCAAAACGCGCTTGTATTTTTCTTCAAGCTCGACAATTTTTTCGTCGTGTTTTTTGAGGACTTTTTTTACCATTCTTGGGCGATTTGATTAATTAAATTAGCGACGTAGCGGACCATGGGGATGTTGCGGTCATATTCTTGGCGTGAGGGACCGATGATACCAAGACTGCCTCGGTGACCACCAATGTGAAGGTCGGCGAAAACGCAGCTGACCGGTCGGTAAACCGAAAACCCCATTTCATCGCCGATGAGGATGTGGATGGGAGAGTTACCTCCGGCATGACCGAATATCTCGGCGAGCCGTTGCTGTTGGTCGAGGAGGAAGAGGACTTCTTTGGCGACATCAAGATCCGCAAATTCCGAGGAATTAAAGATATTGGCGTAGCCGGAGTGATATGAATCTCCACTGTCGGTCGAGGCGATACAAAGGGACTTGGTCCTTTCCGCCAGGACTTTGGTGGCTTCGCGAAGAAGATCGTTGGAGTTAAAGCGATGATCCCAAACACGGGATTTGACGTTGACCTCTTCCGCGACGGACAGGTCTTTTTCCTTCATCAGTTCTTGAACGTAGAATTTGAGAGCCATGGGGGTGGGAATTCGACCGGCGGAGGTGTGGGGCTGAGAAAGGAAGCCTTTGTGTTCGAGAATGGCCATCTCATTTCTGAGCGTAGCTGGAGAAACACCAAGGCGGTATTTATTTTCGAGAGTGACGGAACCAACGGCTTCGGCCGTCTCGGTAAATTCCTCGACGATCGTCTTGATTATTTGTATCTGGCGCTCGGTTAAGTCCATAGATTAGCAGAATAATAACACGAGTGATAACGAGAGGTCAAGGTGCTTATGTTAAAGTGAATATATGCGAGCAATACGAGTGAGAGAGTTGCGTGGTTTGTTGCCAGTAATTATCGGATTAATAGTGATCGTGGTGGTGGTGGTCGTGATCCCTCAGGCTGTGGAGTATGTCGGTAAAGCCTCAGGCTCTGCGGCAAACATAGTGATTAACTACGAAGGGATCTTAGGAAAGATGCCTCAACCGTGGAGGAATCTGGCACAGGGAGGTGAGGAACCCAAGGAGATGCTCGGGAGTGTGGTGGATCAGGTGAGGGCTTTGAAGCCGGAGTATATAAGGTTGGACCATATATATGATGCGTTCAATGTGGTTTCCGGAGGAAGCGGTAATTTACAGTACAACTGGTCAGGACTGGACGAGGCAGTAGACAAAATACTGGCCACCGGGGCAAAACCGATGTTGTCGCTTTCTTACATGCCGCTTTCGATCTCCAGTGGGGATATTATTTCTCCTCCACGGGACTGGAATGATTGGGGTCAGGTAGTTCAGGCGACAATTGAACACTACAGCGGAAGGAGCTCAAAGAATATCGACGGTGTGATCTATGAAGTTTGGAATGAGCCGGACCTTTTCGGAGGATACAAAACATATGGAGACAAAAATTATCTGGACATGTATGCCGCTTCCGCCAGGGCGGCAATGAGAGTGAGGAACACCAACTTGTTCGAAATTGGAGGCCCGGCTACAACAGGGCTTTATCAGAATTGGGAAGAGAGGTTGATCAAGTTCGTGGATCAACAAAATTTAAGATTGGATTTCATGAGTTGGCACAGGTATGCGTTGGACTTGGAGCAGTACGAAAAGGATGTCAAACAAGTAAGATCATGGGCAGAAAATATACCGGCATTGGTGAACTTGAAGTTCTATGTGACCGAGTGGGGACATAATAGTGAGGTAGACCCGGGGTATGACAATAAGTTCGGAGCAATCCACACGATCGCAGGATCAAGAGCGATGATGGGTTCGGTCGACAGAGCGTTCCTCTTTGAGGTGAAGGATGGGCCGGGTAATGAAAAATATTGGGGGAGATGGGGTATTCTGACCCATGAGAAATGGGGGGCGCCGGAGAAAAAACCCCGTTATCAAGCGCTTGATTTTCTTAATGGACTTGGTCCTTTCAGAGTCAGTGTATCGGGAGAAGGATCGTGGGTGAAGAGCATTGCTTCGACCGATGAAGCGGGTGATTTGAAGGTGTTGGTAGTGAATTATGACCCTTCCAGCTCACATGGTGAGGCAGTGCCAATTACTATCGAGAACTTGCCCAGCGGCAATTTCGGATATAGCAGGCGTGACTTTATGGGGGGTAATAGGAGCTTAAGAGTGGCTACAACCAGTGCCTCCTGGAAAACAACCGAGTATATGGAACCGAACACCGCCATCATGGTCTCATTGGATTTTTGATATAAAAAGACCCGCGTATTAGGCGGGTCGGGCAATCAGTCACCGAAGGCGACTTTCATAAAATAGTAGAGGGCTGCATATTTTTCCTTGAACTCGGACCGGAACATCACTGTCGTATACACATCGGAATGGCGAAGCTCGGTCGGGATGTGGACAACAACTTCCGGAAGAGCGACAACGAATCTTTCCTGAATATCAAGAGCATAGAGAAGGCTCGAGAGAACTTTTTCCATAGCGTCGGTGACCCGGTAATCACTCCCCCTATAGAAGATGGCGTTGGCGTAGGGGGTATATATTAGCTGGTCGTGAGAGGCGGAGACTTCCCAAACTACAGTGATACCGTTGTCGAGTCCGTGGATACCGTCAGCCCGGTAAATAGTAAAGCCGCCACGAGGTCTGTCGATCAGGTTGTAACCTGCCATATTGGAGATGAGGTGAATATTGTCGTACGTAAGTGACACAGGCACGGGACGGTGCTTGTGCGCAAGGGTTGCGAGGGCAGAGGAAAAACCATAGGCAAATTCTTTCATTTTTACTCCTTGAGTAGAACTTTTACGATGGATAGGGCAAGATCCAGGTCGCCTTTGGTGAGTTTTAGCAAGGACCTGGCTTTTAGCAGGAAGTA
>CAZIPD010000026.1:0-7559 GCA_964541175.1 uncultured Pseudomonadales bacterium | reverse complement strand
CTTGACGGCGGCGAGGAAGGCTTCCTGAGGAAGCTGAACCTTACCGAATTGCTTCATTCTAGCCTTGCCTTTTTTCTGCTTTTGGAGAAGCTTGAGGTTCCTGGTGAAGTCCCCACCGTGAAGCTTGGCATCAACATCTTTTCTATAAGCCTTGATCGTCTCTCTGGAGACTACTTGGCCACCAATGGCGACTTGAATGGGGATCTCGAATTGTTGGCGGGGAATGGCTTCTTTGAGCTTTTCCGCCAGGCGCTTGCCTTTGGCGTAGGCCTTTTCTTTGACGGTGATGACACTCATGGGAGGAAAGATCTCATGGTTGAGAAGGACATCGAGCTTAACAAGGTCCGCAGGTTGCCAGCCGGCAAGCTCGTAATCGAGAGAGGCGAAACCGGACGAAACCGATTTTAGATTGTCATGAAGAGAGGTAATAACCTCGATGAGCGGGAGGAAATAATCGATCTCGACAAGTTGATCGAGATAGGAGACATTGATGAGACTGCCGCGAAGGTCCTGACAGAGCTGCATGACAGCGCCAACGAAGGTCGAGGTAACCACAATTTTAACGGCAGCAAGTGGCTCAAAGCTTTTGGATATTTGAGCCGGGTCAGGAAAATCCGAAGGGGAGCTGAAGATCTTTTCCTGTCCCGAGCGCATGGTCACTTTGTACTCGACCGATGGTGAAACGGCGATAACGGGAAGGTTGAATTCCCTTTCCAGCCTTTCGCCGACAACTTCGGAATGGAGGAGTCCAAGAAAGCCGACTTTGACCCCTTGGCCAAGAATGGGAGAGTTGATTCCTTGAGTTGAGAGAGCAGAATCATTGAGTTTTAGTTTTTCCAGCGCGTCTACCAGGTCCTGGTATTGATTGCCTTCCGCCGGATAGATATCGAGATAGACATTGGGGTGGATCTTCCTGAATCCCGGGAGAGGAGTGGCATTTTTAGCCTGGGAGGCGAGACAAAGAGTATCACCGACCAAGATGCGACGAATGTCTTTAAGTCCGGTAACAATATAGCCTACGTTACCGGCGGCGAGAGTTTTCTTTTCAGTTCTTACGGGACTGAAAATTCCGATCTCCGAGGAGGTGATCGATTGACCGGAGTTCAAAAATTCCAGTTTGTCACCTTTTTTCAGCTCACCCGAAATGAGTTTTATGAAAGCGACAACTCCAAGATGAGTATCGAAGGTGGAGTTAAAAACAAAAGCTTGAAGATCCCCTTGAGGAGTAGCGGGTGAGGGGAGGTCGCTAATCACGTGTTCGAGCAATTCTTTTACTCCTTCACCTGTTTTGGCAGAGACCAGTAGAGGTTCTTCATTAATTCCAAGCAACTGCTTTACTTGCCTGATGGCGGCAGCGGTGTCTTGAAGAGGCGCGTCAATTTTATTGACGACGGGGATGATCTTGAGCCCTAGATTCTTTGCCAGTCTGAGGTTGGCAACGGTCTGGGCTTGGACTCCTTTGGTGGCGTCGACCAAGAGTATGGCTCCTTCGCAGGCTTGAAGGGCGCGTTCGACTTCATAATTGAAATCAACATGCCCAGGAGTATCAATGAGATTCAGGGTATATTCGCGATAGTGCATGGTAACGGGAGCGAGTTTGATGGTGATACCCCTTTCACGTTCGATGGGGTTGCTATCCAGTAGTTGAGGGATGCTATTTTCCGCCGAAATAGTACCGGTTATTTCCAGCAAACGATCCGCCAGGGTGGATTTACCGGCATCAATATGAGCAATGATCGAAAAGTTTCTGATTAAATTGTCTGCCATAACTGAAAGTTAGTTGCTTCCCGGAGTCTCGATGACCTCGTCGGTGCTGACGAGTATTTTACGCCAATTACCAAGTTTTTTGGCGATCTGGACAACTTCCTGGAGTTCCTCGATCTTAAAGAGTGCACAAAAGATCAAGTAGACCGAGAAGCCGACGGTACTGGCGGTGAGGGTGAGAAGGATCAGTGGTATCGTTCTAGTGGTATCAAAAACGAACTGATCCAGGAGGCGCATGGGTAACCAGAGGGAGACGGCCGTGGCCGCACTGGCGATGACCATTTTATATATACGCGGAGAAATACCCAAGGCACCCACACGAGAGCGGACTATCCAATAGAGGAGGAAGAAGTCCAAGGTGTTGCTAATCGACATGGCCAAGGTGATGCCGACAACTCCCCAGTTCATTCGACCAAAGAGGAAGGCCAGGGAGACAAAGGAGATCATAGTCGCAATACCGGTGTAGACCGGAGTCTTGGTGTCTTTCAGGGCATGAAGGGCGCGAGTGAGAGATTGGGTGACGGCTTGAGGGGCAATGGAAAGCGCCAAAAAAGCCAGGGCCCTGCCGGTGACTAGAGTAGCTTCCCAAGGAAACGATTTGGCTCCAAAAGCAATACGGACCAAGGGGACGCGAAGAATCAACACCAGAATGCTGGCAGGAAGAGCAAAAAAGAATATTTGAAGAACCGATTTACTGAGAATGCTTTTATATTTTGTCTTGTCGGGAGAGGAGGCTTCTTCAGAAAGAGCGGGGAAGGAGGCTTGACTAAGGGAGACCCCGAAAAGGGAGATGGGGAGAATGTATAGTTGCCTGGCAAAATTGAAGATCGAAAGTGAGCCGGCAGAGAGGAGAGAGGCGAGATTCACGGCAACCCAGCGTTCTATTTGATCAAGTCCAAGGGCGAGGGAACGGGGCGGCATGAGACGGAGCATGTTCAAGACCCCAGGGTGTTTGGGGGCGATCCTGATTTTCGGTCTGTAACCAATGGCGAGGGCAGTTGGAACCTGGATGAGCATATGAAGAATGGAGCCGAGGATGACACCAACCGCGGCCGAGTAGATACCAAGAGTAGGAGAGAGAAAATAGACCCCGAGGATGGTGCCGAAGTTATATAGTAGTGGGGCGATGGCGGGCATGAGGAACCTACGATGAGACTGAAGGACACCGGTGAGGAAGGCAGAGACGGTGAAGAGGAGTTGAGCAACCGACATCATCCTGACCAGATTGGCCATAAGATCAAGTTTTTCCGGGGTAAAGTGGGCAATGATGCCGGAGAGCGGACGAGCGAATATGGCCACCAGGGCAGAGAGAATGAAGAATATGAAGCCGATGGAGGTGAGAGCAGAGTTGGCCAGGTCATTGGCTTCTTCTTCCGACTGCTTGGAATATTCCTGGTATATGGGAATGAAGGCGGCGGAGATGGCGCCAACGACCAGGAGTTGAAAAACGGTGTCAGGGATGACAAAAGCGGCGAAGTAGACATCCAGGTCGCCTTCGAGCCCGCCAAAGAAACGGGCAGCCAAAAGGTGATTCCTTATTAACCCCAGGAGGGCGGACGCCAGGTAGGAGGCGCCAATGATCGCTGCTGCGGAAAGAATATTGCTACTTTTCCGGTTAAAAAAATCTTGCGAGGCTCTGAAAAACTTCTGTACCACCTTTATATTTTAAAACAGATGGTTCACTTGCGCTAGAAGCAAGCGGGAGGTAAAATAGCCGCATGCCTATAACGAAGTCAGCAATAAAAAAACTAAGGTCCGACAAAAAGAAGGCCTTATACAATAAGTCAACCAAAACCAAAGCCAAGTCAGCTATTGACCTGGTCAGAGCCCAATCAACCGGTGAAAATTTGGCTATGGCTTTTTCGATGATCGATAAAGCAGCCAAAAAAGGGGTAATCAAAAAAGGGAAAGCAGACAGAATTAAATCAAGGCTATCCAAAAAGGTAGTATCGAAATAAAAAAACGAGAGGGAAACCTCTCTTTTTCGTTTTTGTTTTTGTGAGCGTAATTTGGTACTATAGAAGTGTGGCTGCCCAACATGGTCTTTCGCAAATCAATCTGCTTCCCAAGAACAGTTTTGAGTTCAGTTCTTTAGGAAAAGTCTTTAAATGGACCACTACCGTGGGTAGAGTTTTGGTGGTAATGACAGAGTTTGTTGTGATATTGGCATTCGCTTCGAGGTTCTATTTCGACAAAAAACTTAATGATCTGAATGAGGAAATCGAAGGAAAACTGGCAGTTATCCAAGGATATGCCGAGATCGAGTCAGGAATCAGAGAGGTGCTCGCCAGACAAAACGTAATATCCGGTAGTAGAGCAGATGTTGTAAATGTGGAGGAAAAAATTTCGGGAATGGGTGACTTGATCCCCTTGGGGGTAACTCTAACTTCGCTGAGAGTCGAAAATAAAAGTGTTGAGGTTGTGGGATCGGCAGGATCTGAGGCGCTGTTCGCACAGACCCTGGCAAATTTTAAACGGGCGGCGGAGGTGAGCAGGGTGAGTCTGGGGCAGACTTCTTACGATCAAACTGAGGGGGTAGTGGTTTTTAACATTAGGATCACATACAAATAATGGCTCAAAGCGCTCTATATCAGCAGTATTCGACATATTTACAGAAGGCAAGTACTTTGTATCAGAGACCGCAGGTCAAGGCCTCGCTGGAGATCATCCTCTCGGTGTTCGCGGTGATCATGTTAATACTTTTTGCCATCAGACCAACATTAACGAATATCGCCACGCTACAAAAAAAGATCGCGGATCAAGAAGTGGTGTTGAAAAAAGCTGACGCCAAACTTGGGCAACTCATCAAAGCCGAAGCAGCATTATCGGAGAACCAGAGTAGATTACAACTTTTTGTTAATGCCATACCGAATAATTTTGATTATTTCAATATCAGTAAAAGGGTAGAGATCATTGCCAGAGAGAATCAGGTTACTCTTAAATTAGTCCGACTTCCCGGATCGGTGATCCTCGGAGGCGCGGACCTGACAGGGTTAGCTACGGATAGAGGGGTAGGGATAGTCGTTCCGGCCGAAACCGGGTTAACAACTATCCCGGTAGCTTTTTCGGTCGAGGGAAGTCAGACACAAGTGATGGGATTTCTGAGGTCTCTTGAAAATATGGATATGTTGTCCGTGATCCAAAATATTAGAATAGCTAAAAGGCAAGCGGCCGCCAGAGAGTTACAAAGCGGATTAGTCCTTGAGGGTACGGCTTGGTTCTATTCGATCAATATACCTAAATGAAACCAAAGAAAACAATCTCGGCATATATACTCCTCGTAGGAATATTGGGGCTATCCGTTGTCGGTGGAGTCCTGGCTTATGGAATTTATTCATCGCTGGTAAAGACCCAGATAACACCACAGACGGCCGTTCTGATCAAACCTATCGATGGTGAAATCGACACCACCTTATTAGATAACATGCAAGGTAGGAGAAAGTTTACCGAAGCAGAGTTGGCAGCCGAGATCCCGACACCTACTCCCGCAACTCAATCGGGTCAGAGTGCGCCGTTAATCACACAATGAACAAATCAGGATTACTTGGAAAAAGGATACCAACGCTGGTCGGATTACTGATATTGATCGGTGGTTTAATTGCGGGGGTTTTCCTAGTGAGTCAGAGGCAGGGGCTGGGAACTTCAGCCGGTCCGACGGAAAGTCCAAAAAATGTCAGGGTCACCAATCGAGGGACCAATACTTTTTCGGTCAGCTGGACCACCGATACACCGACAACGGGTTTTGTAAAATATTCCGAGAATCCTGCCAGGATCACGACTCCGGCGGGGGATGTCAGGGATCAAATCTCAGGAAGTGCACAGTCTTATACGAATCATTATGTAAACATCACCGGGCTTTCGGCGGATACGACATATTATTTTGTTATCGGTTCCGGACCGCAAACATATAACGACGACGGTAAACCTTTTCAAATCAGAACCGGTCCGCAGGTAATTCCCCCACCCGAGGATGTGATCAACGGTGTGATAGTAAGCGGTTCGGCAACTCCGGTTAACGGAGCAATCGTTTATGTTGAGGCAGAAGGTGGAGAAGCGCTCTCCACAACAACAAAGGTCGACGGAACATGGAGATTGAATTTAGCGTCATCAAGAGATAAGGCGGGACAGGTATTGACTTACGACAAGGATCAAACGATCCTGTCTATTTTTGTACAAGCCGGAACCGGAGGAACCGCGACAGCTATTACCAATACCAGCACAGACAGTCCGGTGAATGACATCGTAATGGGGAAGAATCAAAGTTTTGTGGAAACACTGCCCCAACCAATTACTGATGCTTCAGGAACCGACACACAAGGCTTCGGAAGTTTAGAGGCAGCGCCTACACAGGCGATCGAGGTACAGTTGTCCGAAGAAGCGACGGCGTCGGTGAAGGTTTTGAACCCGGCAATAAATGGAGAAATGATCGCTACGTCATCACCCGAGTTGAGGGGCACCGCCGTGCCGGGAACCGATATTCGGATAACGGTCGAGTCCGATCCACAATCCGCACTGATAAAGGCGGATGCCAGCGGCAACTGGACATGGACCCCACCGCTTGCCCTAGAGCCAGGAATTCACACCATCACTATTCAATATACTGAGGCGGGCGGGCTGCAGGCGACCATAGAAAGGACTTTTACGGTTCTGGCATATGAAGATGCGGGGGGATTACCGGCTTTTACCGCGACCCCTTCAGCAGCAACACCGACGGTGACTCCGACAGCGACTCCGACCACAGAAGCAACACTTATGGGTACTTTAGAAATAACACCAACTCCGACAGATGTAATTCCTACTCCGACACCGTTGGAAGAATTTGTCATGCCGGCGACCGAGTCGGGAGAGTTAGCCGAAACGGGGGGAGAGTTATTGACCGTATTACTGATAGGAGGAGGTGTGGCATTGTTGATCACGGGTCGATTGACCAAAAGATGGACTGACAAAAATACACAAAATGATTGACTATAACGAAGAAGTTGCATATGATGAATCAGGTACCTATTGACTGAAAATTTAATGGATAATCAACAACTGATCAACGACCCAGATTCATCTTTGAACACTTCGACATCAGAGTTTCCGGAGCCGACTCTTCCTAAAGCCAGATCTCGTGGAAGAATGAGGGCAATATTTGGAGGACTGGCGGCAATTTTACTGGTGACAGGGGTGGCGATGGCTTCGTATTACATTTCCAGTAGATTAAAGTCAGGAGTCGCTTTGGCTCCGACTGCGGGGAGTCCGGCAGAGGCGATAATTTGTACAAGCACCCAGACGATATGCCGAGGAAATTATGCTGTTCCCGATATTTGTTGTACTACAGCTACCCAACTATGTTACAACGGAGGAACAAGTACGCGTTACTGTGGGACTAAACCAACAGCCACAGCAACACCTTCTCCTGTTCCGGCTTGCGGAAGTGGTTTGTACTGTAACGGAACCAAACCTACAGGTTCATCTTTATGCAGACAGGCATCCGGAACCAATACATATTGCTGTCCCAGTGGATACATAATCAATTCGAGCAATGCTTGTGTTCTACCTGCAACTTGTCCATTCCCTGCAAGAAGATGTAGTGGAGATTATACCGAGACTTGTTCGAATGGCATATGGACAAAAGCCACACAGAGTTGTACTTATGGATGTTCATCAGGTTTCTGTAATCCTTCTCCTACTACAACTATCGCACCAGTAACTACTTGTAGCGCCAGCAGTGATTCCACTTGTGCGGGAAGAACCTTTAACGGAACTTGTACTACCGGAGGAGTATCGGGAACATGTGTTAAGTCGGCGAC
>CAZIPD010000025.1:6327-11489 GCA_964541175.1 uncultured Pseudomonadales bacterium | reverse complement strand
GTTATATTTGGCTTTCTCATCTTCATTGCCCTTACCCGACTCAAACCATCATGGGAGAAAAATCTCATTCTCCTCCTCTCCATATTCCTGGTCTCCACAGTTGGTATATCCAGAATATATCTTGGGGCTCACTGGGCAAGCGATGTTCTTGGAGGCTACCTATTAGGTGCCTTTTGGTTGCTAATAACTGTTAATATCTACAAAGCTCATGTCCAAAGATAAATACACCGCCACCTGGGTCTCGCACACCTCTCTGTCCGATTACCTCAAATGCCCGAGGGCGTATTACCTAAAGAATGTCTATAAAGATTCCAAAACAGGCCACAAAATACAAATAATGTCTCCGGCTCTCGCCCTGGGAAGTGCTGTCCATGAAGTCATCGAGAATCTTTCTGTCATCCCCACTCAAGACAGGTTTAGTGAGTCCCTTGTCCTCCGCTTTGAAAAGATCTGGGATAACTTCACCGGAAAAAAGGGAGGGTTCCAAAATCCCGATCAGGAATATCACTTCAAAGAAAGAGGCAAGGCAATGCTTCGACGAGTGATGGACAACCCGGGGCCACTGGCGAACCGAGCGGTCAAGATCAACCAAGATCTCCCTTCGTATTGGCTCTCTGATGATGACAACATCATCCTCTGTGGAAAAATAGACTGGCTGGAATATTTTCCTGAGACTGATTCCGTTCACATCATTGACTTCAAGACCAGCAAAAAAGAAGAGGACGAGAGTTCTCTTCAGCTACCCATCTACCTACTTCTTGTAAATAACTGCCAGAAAAGGAAAGTCGACAAAGCCAGTTACTGGTATTTGGAATTAAGTGATGACCTCATCCAAAAAGAACTGCCCGACATCAGTAATGCCGAGGAAAATATCCTGAAGATTGCCAGACAAATAAAACTTGCCCGTAAACTGGAAAGGTTTTCCTGCCCAAACGGTGATGAAGGTTGTCCAGCATGTGCTCCATTTGAAGCCATACTCAAAGGGGAAGGGGAGTTGGTCGCCACAAACAATAATCGTCAAGACGTCTACATTCTCTCTCGCGAAGAAGTACAGGGAGAAGACAGCATCATTCTTTGATAATGAGATACACCGTTACGGTCAAACCCAAAAAATCCATCTCTTCTGTGGAAGTAGCGGATCAAAATCATTTAATTGTCTCGGTCAAAGAACCTCCTGTGGATGGGAGAGCTAACTCCGGTGTCATCATCACCCTTGCCCGTCATTTCAATATCTCCCCAAATAGGATCAATATAGTTTCCGGCTTTAACAGTCGGGTAAAGATCATAGAGATTACCGATTAACTATCTTCTGCAGCGAGTCATTTATCTCTTCAAGCTCATCTCCTGTCCTGATTTTTGGGATATTCACTCTTTCTCGTACAGCCATTCGAAGAAGAGATTTGCGAATTATCGACAATGGCAGGAGATAAACATAAAGTAGTATGCTGATCAGAATCATAGCCAGGACAATTCCACCTCCAACAAAGATGATAATCTGTGTGGCCTGATTGAAAATATGCCCACTCAAAAGATTTGATTCGGTTTCTGTAATGATGTAGAACGGAGTATCCCCAACCTTGGCTACTGATACAGTTTCGTCCTCGTTGTCCCTTTCATCAAAAAAATCAAAGATTACCGGGCTAACATAGCTTGCAACTTCATGGGCTGCTTTTGGATAAGTAAGAGGCTCGATCACTCTATCAATGAACCTGGTACTCTGCTCAAATGCCATTTGTTCTTCTGTCAAAGGCGCCAAACTCCAGAAGACCCTTTCTGCTTTGGTTGAATGGAGGATCACTCCGTTGTCATTCGTCAGCATCACGTTCGTCTTGTATCCAAAATCACCATTATCCAAAACTTCATGAACTATCTTTGGCTCCATCTTCGCCACCACCACTCCAATAATTGTTGATCCATCAAGAGAGTAGATAGGATATGAAAAATAGTATCCCATTCTTCGGCTCACCACCCCTACACCGGCATCGACCCCAGCCCCACCCTTGATCGCATGCGTAAAGTAATTTCTGAATCCAAAATTGTGGCCGACAAAAGATTCGTCCGTAGACAAGATACACAAACCATCCTTATCAACCAAATATAAGGCTGGAAATGTATTCCCAATGCTGAAATTTCGGAAATAATCCAGGATTCTATTCTCGGCCGATACACCTTTATTCCCTGCCATAAAGCTCCGAACATCACTATGTGTAGCTATGGACTGTGTTAGCGTCCTTCCAATCATAAAAACTTTATTAGCCTCCTTTGCAGTTGCCACCGTTATTCTCAGGAAAACTTGCCTATCTGCAACTTCCATATCAGCCTTTCCTTTTTGATAGGACAAGTAAGCCGACAAATAGGTTATAACGGTCACCACAACAAATACCGAGAGAAGGATTTTATAATACAATTGTATTCTTGGGAGCTTCATATAAGTTAGATAGACTACATCATCTTACCGAAAAAATTAATAAGCTGCAATCGCCACCCCAAACCGGTTCTGTGCATAAATACATCCCCAAACATATTCTCCACCTGCCAATAGTTTCCTGTGACCCAGGGTATTTTCCCAGGCCGCCACAGCAGCTTCAGGGGTCTCATATCCGGCTACCAAAAACTCACTGATGTTATATTTCTCGGATATCCATTTAAGATCTTCTCGGTTTAATGTCGGCTCAAATCCTGCATGACCGTCAAGTTCGCCCAAGTCCAAGATCTGATTCAGCCTGATCGCTGATATGGTACACAACTCGTCCTTCTGCCTTAGAGGATTAACCCCCAACTCGACCCTTCTTTTGTTCACCGCAGCCCATAAGTCAGGACCTCCCCAAGTAGCCTTTGGCGCTACAGGTGTCTTAGTAGCCGTACTTGCTTTTCTGGGGGCGGCAAGGATCGCATACACAGAAACTGTTTCCCTATCCTGAATATAAGCAATCCCCACTTCCTTTAAATTTTCCTCTCCCAATGTCTTTTTGGCATTTGAGTCTGTTTCCCAATATGCCATCAAATCATTAGATCTGAAAAAATCTAGCACTGCCAAGTC
Source organism: uncultured Pseudomonadales bacterium (assembly GCA_964541175.1). Classification (GTDB taxonomy): domain Bacteria; phylum Patescibacteriota; class Microgenomatia; order UBA1400; family MFAQ01; genus CAIQPO01. The sequence continues at coordinate 8,449 of CAZIPD010000025.1, read as the reverse complement.
ACCGACCCATGAATATGAGTAACCAACAACTTCCAAAGCCTTCTCTCGAGACAGACCGGTAAACTCACCTAAGGAATCATCGTATTCGAGCAATACCGAAAGCCTCGACCTAGCAGCCTTTGCCAACTTATCGTTAAGTGTTAAAACACCCAACCCCTTTTCCTGCCTGTATGTGTTAATTTCAGCCAGTATTTTCGTTTCGTTCCAGTCGGGTAGGGTAATTGATGAGATCGAAGAGCTCAAATTTATCTTAGGGATCCTAAGATCCATTTTTTTGAATCCGTAATAGAGGAACACACAAGCAATTATCAAAAGCAGAACCTTTACGATTTTTTTGTTCACACTTAATAGTATAAAGCGAAATAAATAATCGAGCGATTTGTCAGCTTGCTTACTCGAAGTATAATAAATCAATGAACATAATCATCAATGAGCAAAAATTAAAAATCAGCGATAGATTAAGACAAAGGATCCAAAACAAATTTGACAGCGGCCTGGAAAAATTACTCAAAAAATATCAAGACGATCTTAAGGTAGCCTCACTCTCCATAGAAAAGCTCACCAGGGCTGGCTACCAAATAAAGTTCGACATGAACCTACCGGGTCTCCCCATCAACATCAAAGAGACCCATAAAGTACTCATCGATGGCGTTGTTAGGGTCAGGAACCAAGCCAAAAGACAAATTAAAAAATACCTGGAAAAACTCCGTCCGTACTGATCGGTCAGTTTCCTGTCAACCGTCTCTCCTGAGGTATAAAATAGCTCATGGCAAACCTGATCAAATGTCCCAAGTGTGGTGAAGAAATTGAAATTAGTTCGGCCTTAAGTCAGTCCGTTAGGGAAGAGCTGGAAAAAGATCTTGCCCAAAAGCATGCCCAAGACACGGATGCCAAAGTGCGTCTTGAGGTTCAAAAGGCCCTCTCTTCAACGGAAGAACAACTTAGTCTGATAAAGGAAGACCTCAAGTTCAAGAATGAAAAACTTGACGAGGCCAGAAAAGAAAGTCTCAGGTTACACGAAGAAAAACTGAGACTCGAAGACGAGAAAAAATCATTTGAGCTGGATAAGAAGCGCCAGCTAGATGAGGAGAGAGAAAAAATAAGACTCCAAACCTTGACGGAATTTAGCGAGACTCACCGTCTGAAGGATCTGGAAAAGGATAAACAGATGAATGATCTGAAAAAAGCTCTCGAAGACGCTCAGCTAAAAGCCTCGCTCACATCTCAGCAACTTCAAGGTGAGGTCCTTGAGCTCGATCTGGAAGAGTTTCTCAGGTCCTCGTTTCCCTATGACGAAATCACACCGGTAGAAAAAGGTGCCCGGGGAGCGGACATTAAACAAATCGTCCGCACTAATTTGGGAAATACTTGCGGTGTCATCCTCTGGGAATCAAAAAGGGCCAAAGCCTGGACCGATGATTGGTCTACCAAACTCAAAGATGATCTCCGCGCCGCAAAAGCGAACGTCCCGATCATTGTTACCACTGTCTTGCCCAAAGAAATAAAGACCGGTTTTGGCCTGCACGACGGTGTTTGGGTAGTCAGAACCGATTTAATAAAACCTCTGGCGGAACTAATGCGTCTCCGTCTCATCGAAGCAGCCAGAGAAAAGTACGTCAGCCAGAATCGGGCCAACAAATCTGAAGCCCTATACAACTACGTCGTCGGACACGAATTCCAACAACAGATTGAGTCGATCATCGAGGTATATCAGGAGATGCAACTCCAACTCCAGAAAGAAAGGGCCGCTTTCGAAAAGATTTGGAAAGCGAGAGAAGCCCAGTCAAGTCGTTTACTAACAGGCACTGCGGGGATCATCGGTAGCATGCAGGGGATAGTTGGCCAAACTCTTCCTCAGATCAAGGGATTGGAGCTTCCGGAGTTGGAATAATTAGACCCTTACCAGAGCTACCGCGTTCGTCGAAGCTTTTTCATAATAATGCTGGCCATGGACCACAATGAGGCTTTCTCCTTTTTCGATCAAGCCCTTTTTTACCAAACTATCCAACACCGGATTGGGAAGTTTAAAATCACTCTCGGCATATCGGGTTTTGATCGCGAACACTCCATACGACAAAGTTAACTGGTCGACAACATGTTGATCCGCAGTCGCCGCCACGAT
>CAZIPD010000025.1:2357-6227 GCA_964541175.1 uncultured Pseudomonadales bacterium | reverse complement strand
GCGGTTTCACCGGAAAGCATGATCGCATCTGTACCGTCCAGAACCGCATTGGCCACGTCTGTCGCCTCGGCTCTTGTTGGTCTCTGATTGATGATCATTGACTGGAGCATTTGAGTGGCGGTGATCACCGGCTTGTTCTTTATCCGGCACTTCTCAATGATTTTCTTTTGCCAGTATGCCAATTGTTCTATCGGGATCTCCACTCCCAGGTCTCCTCTAGCGACCATCAGTGCGTCAGCTGCCTCAACCAACTCATCTATGTTATCCAAAGCTTCCTTACTCTCTATTTTTGCCACCACCATTGCCTTGATCTTTCTTTTTCTCAGCTCTTTCCTCAGCGCCTCAATATCTTTCTTGGTCCTGCTAAATGAAAGAGCTACAAAATCAACCTTATTTACTCCTGCCATGGTCAATTTTTTCAGATCATCGTCAATAAGAGAAGGTAGGCTGATCCTTACCCCCGGGAAATTAACCCCCTTTCTGTGTCCGATTTCCCCTCCGTCCAAAACCAACGCTTTTATATTCCCCCCCGAAACTGATAGTACTTTAAGCTCAATGCTCCCGTCATCGACCAAGATCTGATCGTCCTTCTTTATCGATTCAAATACTTCAATTCTGGGTATGCTAAAAGATTTTGGTTTGTCGGAAGGGACGCGAGCGATCACCACCACGTCGTTCTTTTCGACGAAAATTGATTTCGCATCAAATGTCTCCAGTCTAATTTCCGGTCCTTGAAGATCCATTAATATTCCTATGTCTTTCCCCATTCGATTCGCCACGCTCTGTACTCTTCTAATCCTTTGCTCGTGCCACTCCACGGTCCCATGTTTGGTATTGAATCGAAATACATTTACCCCTGCCTCGATCAAATGCTCAATACTTTCTTCGGTATCACTTGCCGGTCCGATGGTGGCGACGATCTTGGTCAATTTCATCATTTCCATTATAGATATCATAAATAATTTTTGCTCACCCCGTGCTAACATAGGTTTGTGTCTTACTTCAAAAAAACAAGATCCCTTTACGAGTCGGGTTCCAAAGAGACCTTTACCATCAGCCGATCGAAGATAGAACTCTTCACCCAGTGTCCCAGATGTTTTTACATGGATGTCAAAATGGGACTCGGTCGTCCCAGCACCCCTCCTTACACACTCAACTCGGCCGTCGACTCGCTCTTGAAAAATGAATTCGACCTTCTTAGGGAAAAAGGTCAAAAACACGAGCTCGTGGAAAAGTACGGTCTCGAATGTATTCCCTTCAGCCACCCGGATCTACCCCAATGGCGGGGAGAGGTGAAAGCCTACGAAGGTGCTTTAGTGACCGATGAAAAAACGAACCTCACCATTAATGGACTGGTAGACGATCTCTGGAAAGACAAGGACGGCAATGTGGTAATTGTCGATTACAAAGCTACCAGTACCTCCAAAGAGATCAGCCTTGATGATGAATATAAACAGTCGTACAAAAGACAAATGGAGGTATATCAGTGGATCTTCAGAAAGTTAGGCTTCAAGGTATCCAACACTGGATATTTTGTCTTTGCCAACGCCTTAAAGAATCTCCCTAAGTTTGACGGCAGGTTGGAGTTTGCCATGTCCATCATCCCGTATACCGGTTCGGATAAATGGGTACCCCTCACCCTTCTCGAGATAAAAGAAACACTGGAATCGAAAGACATCCCCGACCCATCCTACGAATGCGAATACTGCGCCTACAAAAAAATGTCGGTCCAGGCAGTGGCTGATTTGAAAAAAGCCTCATCCAAGGGGTAAAATACTCACGTGACGATAGATCAATTCGATTATGACTTACCTTTAGACTTAATTGGCCAAAAGGCTTATGAACCTCGTGATTCTTGCCGTCTACTGGTTCTCGACCGAAAAGACAACTCCCTTAAGCATTGCCTTTTCACCGATCTTAAAAGCCTATTGGATGAAAACTACGTCTTGGTTCTAAACGATACTAAAGTTTTCCCCGCCAGACTCTTCGGTAAAAAAAAGACCGGCGGTAACATCGAACTACTGCTTCTCCATCAAACAGGTATCAATTCTTTCACCGCCATTGGCAAGGGAGCTCTTAAAAAGGGGACGGCGATCTCCTTCGGAGAGGAATTCAATGGAGTGGTCAAAGAAAAGATGGACTCGGGTGAAATGAGAATAGAGTTCGACCTACACGGACCCGATCTCCTCGAAAAAATCGACCGGTTCGGTAAGACCCCTCTTCCTCCATATATCCATTCAAAAGAAAAGGAATCCAAGCTTAGAGAACAATATCAAACCATTTATGCCAAAGAAAGGGGTTCGGCCGCGGCTCCGACCGCCGGGCTACATTTTACCGACTCGTTATTAAAAAAACTCTCGGATAGGGGAGTGATGACAGAAAAGGTGACCCTCCATGTTGGACTGGGCACATTCCGTCCGGTGACGGACGAGCAAATTGAAAGCCGCACACTTCACTCGGAAAGTTTTTTCCTTGACAAAGACTCCTCCGATAGGCTGAACAAAGCTAAAAAAGCCGGCAAAAAGATCATTGCCGTCGGCACTACCGCCACTAGGCTCCTGGAAACACTCTCAAATGAGCAGGGAATTATTTCACCCGGGGCAGGGGAGACCAATATTTTCATCCAACCTGGTTATAAATATAAATTCGTTGACGGACTGATTACCAACTTCCATCTCCCCAAAACGTCCCTTTTAATGCTGGTGTGTGCCCTCGTTTCCGCTCCCAACTCCCCTACCGAATTTAAAAACTTTTCCGACTCCCCCATCGGCAAAGCCTATGCCGAAGCAATCAAAAGTGAATATAAGTTCTTTAGCTTTGGTGACGCAATGCTCATTCTTTGAACCTCTGTTGCCATTTTCTGGCCAAGAAACTATCTTGTATTTCACGCAAATAAAGATATGATCTGTAAATGATAGAACATGGTGAACATTTGCTAAGGGTGGAGAGTGTCAGGGAAAAAGCCAGACAGATTATTTCCACTTCAACTGATTTATTGGAAATAGATCAGCAAGCAGTCGGAAATATTTTGGTCCCAAGAATTATCACTCACTTGGAAAACAAACGATCCGGTAGCTGGGCACCGGCAGGAGCAAAGTTGCCCCTGGAACAGGAGTTGGGACTCAATCTATTCCTTAATGTGATAAATTTTTGTTACAAGGATCCCCAAACAGGACTGGAATATGTATACACCGACAGTGATGGAAAGCAAATTAAAAGAGCCACTGGTCTGATCGCCGCTTTAGCCAACTCAGGAGTTGACTGGAACGAATTTAGCGAGGTTTATAGAATTAGTGATAAAAGGTGGTCAGAAATCATTCAACTATCTGATGATAATCCTATGTATTTGGGTCAAGAGAGGGGAGCAAGAATGGCAAAGATGGCACGATTCGCTCTTCGTCAAGGACCATCCACCATCACCGACTATCTGGAAAGTTGTCAATACAACGCGATATCTCTTGCCGGAAATCTTTCTGAAAGCGGACTTTTTAACGATGAATTTCTAAAAAGAGCTCAATTGGCCGCCAGGATGATTAGTGATGTATTACAAAGAAGAACCGGTCATTCACTCTATGGTCTTGAGAAATTGACGGTGATGGCCGATTACAGGATTCCCCAGGTGTTTTATAACCTGGATGTTGTCCAATTAAAAGATCCCAACCTTCTCTCAAAACTAATTTCAGATGAACCAATCGATCCTGGGAGCCGGGAAGAACTCGCACTAAGAGCAACTGCGGTAAGCATTGGAGAAACAGTTGCCGAATTAATGGGGGTAATCGAGTCTGAAGTGGATGGATATCTCTGGGGACTTTCTCAAGAAATGGTCAAGAGAGGGGAGATGAGGATTCCGCATATGTTAGTGGCTACTGA
>CAZIPD010000025.1:0-2257 GCA_964541175.1 uncultured Pseudomonadales bacterium | reverse complement strand
TTCCTCATCTGCTCGGTCAGTCTAACCATGAATCTAACGTTATGGATCGATGCCAGACGGTAATATGACAACTCTTTGGCAAGATACAAATGTCTCAGGTATCCTCGGGTGTATCCGCTTTTACAGGTATAGCAATCACAACCTTCCATAATAGGGGATTTGTCATCAATGTATTTTGAATTTCCAATATTTAGTCTTCCGTTCTTCAGTTCACTAATAAATCTACCGTCAACCAAATTACCTTGATATAGAGCACCATTTCTAGCCAGTCTCGTAGGAGCTACACAATCGAACATATCTACTCCGGCTCTTACTGCGTCAACGATATTTTGCGGATCACGCCCCAAGCCCATGGCATATAGCGGCTTATTCTTCGGTAAATATTCTCGCACCCACTCTATAAGTTCCAAGGTTCCCTCCATGTTGAATCCAACAGTCTCACCCCCCAAGGCGACTCCGTCAAAGGGAAGTGAAGAAATGAATTTGGTAGCCTCGATTCTCAAATCTTTAAATGTCGAACCTTGGATAATTCCGAACAATGCCTGATAATTTCCCTGAGAACTTTTCCTCCCGTTCTCCTCCCAACGCGCTACACACCTCGCTGCCCATCTGTGAGTTCTTTCCATCGCCTCCTTCGCATACGAATGATCGGTTTGATTTGGAGTACATTCATCAAAAGCCATAATTATGTCCGCTCCCAGGTCTCTTTGAATATCCATTGATGATTCGGGGGTCAGTCTGTGCATCTTGCCGTCAATGTGGGACTTGAAGGTCACCCCTTGCTCATCGATTTTTGCCAGTTGCTCACCCTTAGACCCCACACCAAGAGAAAATACCTGAAATCCACCGCTATCGGTCAACGTTGGTCTGTTCCAGTTCATAAATTCCGCTACCCCTCCCATCTTATTCACTATCTCTTCACCGGGACGCAAAAAAAGATGATACGTGTTGGCAAGTACTATTTCTGCTCCGCTTTCATTGATATCTCTTGCGTCAAGTGCCTTTACGGAAGCAGCGGTCCCAACGGGCATGAACACGGGTGTTATCACCCTTCCGTGGTCGGTAGTTATCTCTCCCGATCCGTCGGAAGATTTTTCAAAATTAAAAGGCATGTGATTATTTCTTGGGTCTTGCTACCTGTTGGTTATCTGAATTTAAAATCGCCAACATGGTGGAGGTGAAGGTCATGTAATTTCCTTCTCCGTATAAAACCATGGCTATTTTGTCATCTTCCACGGTTTCATAATCAACATCGTACCCGGCTTTATTGGCTGCGAGGGCGGCAGCAGTGATCTGCTCCTGTGTCCAGTCAGTGATCACATACTTAGCTCTGATCCTCAATTCTTGCTCACCATTGTTTTCTGGGCTCTTATTTTCCATGTAAGCAATTATACTCTCCAGGTTCAAGAGCTGTATCAGCCAAACTTTAGTAAAATATAGCTACGCCGGAGTAACTCAGTTGGTAGAGTAGCGGTATCGTAAACCGCAAGTCGTGGGTCCGACTCCCACCTCCGGCTCAAAGAAAAAACTAGTACAGTCTGTGCTCGACTCGAGAAGGGTCGTAAGCCAAAGTATCATCTTTGCGGGTTACTTGAACAAATACATTTCCGTTAACTTGTATCCTTGAGATCACCAAGGTGTCGATCCTCACTCCGCCTCCAAAAAACCTCACCCCTTTTAAACTATCTCCATCGGTTACACCACTGGCGGAAAAAATGATCGTTTTTCCACTTGCCAAGTCGTCATGTGTATAAATCTTGTTTGGATCCCCACCCATTTTGATCAGTCTTTCGATCTCAGCTTCATTTCTTGGCCAAAACCTGGCCTGCATCTCTCCGCCTAATGCTTTAACTCCGGCAGCGGTGATGACGCCCTCGGGAGCAGCCCCTATTCCCATGACGGCATGAGTTCCGGCTCCCTCAAAACAAGACATTACTCCTGGCATCAGATCACCATCCATTATCGGCCTTACGCGAGCACCGGCTTTCCTGATTTCTTCAATGATCATATTATTTCTATCTCTCTCAAGAACGACAATCACCAGATCGCTGACTTCACGATCCATTGCCTCGGCAATATTGATCAGGTTGTGAGACACGGGAGCGTCGATATTGACACACCCTTTTGCCTTTGGACCGACAATCAGCTTATTCATATACATATCTGGAGCATGGAACAATCCTTCTTTCTCCGATACTGCCATGACCGAGATCGCTCTCGGGCCAAAAACAGCCGCAGCATTCGTATTCTCCAGAGG